>JANNON010000835.1:0-4635 GCA_031399105.1 Blastocatellia bacterium
CGGAGCCTTTGGAGTGCGCCGACTTGTCGGCGCTTTTTGAATTTATCGAGAGTTCCACGCTTGATTTAAAAGACACCGCGCTACTGAAACAATGAGAAAAGCGCCGACAAGTCGGCGCACTCCAAAGGCTCCTCCCCACAAAGAAGCTTTAGAAAACGAATGTTATTTTAGTGTGAAGGGCGTAACAGCCCGCGGAAGATTCCCTGAACTTTGACGTTGTTTCCCGGCACCGTGAGTGGTTGGAGTTCGGAATTAGCCGGATGAAGTTCAACATTAGCGCCGCGCCGGAAGATTCGTTTCAGCGTAGCAGTGTTCTCTTCGATCAATAACGCCACGACAATCTCTCCGTCCCGCGCATCCGTGCGATTCTCAATCAGGGCGATATCGCCATCACAGATATGTTCGTCGATCATTGAGTCGCCTTTGACTCGCAACGCGTAGCAGCGATCGGGACTCACCCGGCCCAGCAGGAAACGCGGCACGGGGATGGTCTCAGGCGATTCCACTACGTCAATCGGCGAGCCGGCTGCGATACGGCCCAGCAGCGTGATCTCGCAAAGTGCATCGCTGTCATCAACCTTGACCTGCAACTCGAAGCCGTCTTCATGTTGACGCTTCAGCAAGCCTCGCTTCTCCAGCGCCGCGATATGCTTGCCGATGGTGGCCCTGGATTTGACGCCGAAGTGTCTTGCGATCTGGGCGTACGACGGTATGTGACCATGGCGCTCGAGGAAGCGCGTGATGTAATCGAGAATCTCTTTTTGCCGTTGAGTTCTTGGGAGCATAATTTTCGTGAAGCCGGTGGCCGATTACGATCCCGAGTGATTGGTTCAGACCCTTGCAGGTGACGACGCATTCTAGGTTGCACGAACATCGGCGTCAAGCGTTTGTTCATGCAAGCCAGAATAAGATTCATGCAAAATTCTTAGCGAAGGGAATATCGAGCGAGCGTGCGTGGAAAGATGCGAACGCCGGCTGGCATCTGAGTCAACGTCATTAGTGGACCAGTCAACACTTCTTTTCCCTTCTTGCCGTAGACAGCTTCGTTCAGATCATTGTCAGGGGTGATGGCCGCGCCCTTTAGTGCGGCGCCGATGAACGCGCCCTTGCTGCGCGAGTAAGAAAGAATGCCGGCATCAAGAGTTGGGTTGGTTGACGCCGCTGCTTCGCGTCCCACTGGACCAGCGGCAACGCCTACCTCGCCACCGATCTCAAATTTATCCTCGAGCAATCCTTTTATGCCGTCCTCATTCATGATCAGCAGAACGTAGTCTGTCTTTTGCGCGCCAATCTGCGCACCGAAGCTGCCGCCGGTGAGATTGAAAAAGGCGGGAGCGGTCCAACCATTTCGCAAACGCCTGCTGATTAGTCCTTGACCGCCGCGACCACCGAAAATAAACGCCGCCTTAACGACGCCGGGAAAAACCGCAATGGCCTCGGCTTTATCCAATAATTCTTTGGGAATTGCCTTCTCCCGAACGTTCATAATTTCAGTAAACGTCTTCGCGGCGTCACTGGCATGTCGTGCGGCATCGTCCAAGCGCGACTTTTTCTGAGCGGGTGCGATCACGACTGCAATCGCGATCAAAACCGTCGCGCACAAGACTTTGGTAACTCTCTGAACTGACAACTTCATTCTGGACTCTCCTTACAGGTTGGAAACGCAAGCTGCCTTAATTAGCCATGGAGAAGAGCATGGAATCCGCTTGCAGGTTTTGTGTTCGAGGGGGTGAATGCAAGTCTACACTCATGATTGGAAGTTGTCAGTTTCGGGCTGCTGCGCCGACGCGAGTGTTCAGTAAGGATTCTCCTTTGTGTACTTGTGAATGATTCGCTCACGTACCTGCGCGGGCGTGAGCTTCTCTTCCTTTTGCAGTTTGTACGCAAGCAATGCCTCATCCACACACACAGCACAATGCGACGCATGGTCATCGACATAACAACTGTGAAGACTCTTGTGCCCCAACCCTTGATCGCAATGGCAGTAACAGGGTAGCTCCGCGAGCGTCTCCGGAATCTTCTTCGCGATCTCGTACGCTTCGCGGGTCTTTCCTTCGAACTGCGCCGGGGCCAAAGTAGCGGTCAGATTCTTTACCTGGTCTCCAGTTTGAAAGGCCGGAATGTCAGGTGTGCCAGATTTCGCCGCGTGATTGTGTGGATCCGCCGGCTCGGTCCCGGCGGTTTGTGGTTGCGCTTCAGGAGAACGTTCACGAGAAATGAAAACTGTCGTTCCCGCGACCATCAGAAGCACGCCGATTATCAATAGTAGGATCTTGTTTCTCATCATCTAGGTTCCTGTTAGAAAGTTTGCGATTCAAGAGTAACAAATTTGCAGGTTGTGAGCCCGCCTCTGTCCAGCAACTTGGAGCGCGGACGGCCTCGTCCGCCAACCCGCGACTCAGATGACTCTCGAGGCACCTCTCAATTCGCTTGTTTGCGGCATTCAACGGTTGCGGACGAGGCCGTCCGCGCTCCCAGAAACCGTCGCATACTCTGATATCTTCAGATCCTTGCTCTCCGCAATCTCAACGCATTCCCAATCACCGATACGGAACTGAAACTCATTGCCGCGGCGGCGATCATCGGATTGAGTAACAACCCGAAAAGTGGATACAGCACTCCGGCAGCGATGGGCACACCCAGAGCGTTATAAAAGAATGCGAAGAAGAGATTCTGCTTAATGTTACTCATGGTCGCGCGACTCAGCTTTCGAGCCCTCACGATTCCACGCAGATCGCCTCTCACCAAAGTTACGTCGGCGCTTTGCATTGCGATGTCGGTTCCGGTACCCATCGCGATACCAACATCAGCTTGCGCAAGCGCAGGAGCATCGTTGATTCCATCGCCAGCCATCGCCACTCGGCGTCCCTCAGCTTGCAAGCGTTTCACAATCTCGACTTTCTCCGTCGGCAACACCTCGGCAAAAACTTCATCAATTGAAAGCTTGGCCGCGACCGCGTTTGCAGTTGTGCGGCTGTCGCCGGTCAGCATCACAATGCGCAAGCCTTCCTCGCGCAATTGCCGAATAGCTTCCGGCGTCGAAGGCTTGATGGTGTCGGCAACGCCAACCAGGCCCGCAGCTTCTCCCTCAACTGCGACGAACATCACGGTCTGGCCTTCAGCCCGAAATGATTCGGCTTTAGTTACGAGTTCACCGAGATCGATTTTGAGCTCTTCAAACAGGCTGCGGTTTCCTAAGGCGACTGCTCGTCCAACGATATCTCCCTTAACGCCTTTACCAGTAATCGATTCGAACGATGCCGGATTTACCAGTTGAACGCCGCGCTCGCGAGCACCGGCGACGATGGCCGCCGCTAACGGATGCTCGCTTGCATTTTCCAAGCTCGCAGCCAACCGCAACAGGTCCGCTTCTTTCCAATCTCTGGTCGCAAGAATCGTGACAAGCTTCGGCTTCCCTTCGGTGAGCGTGCCCGTCTTATCAACGACCAGCGTATCGACGTCTCGGAGTACCTCCACCGCAGTAGCATTCTTGAAGAGCACGCCAACCTGCGCGGCTTTGCCGGTGGCGACAAGTATCGACATCGGAGTTGCGAGTCCCAGCGCGCAAGGACATGCGATGATTAGAACTGCGATGGAGTTAATGAGCGCGTACGCGAGACGAGGTTCAGGCCCGACAATTGCCCAGACAATAAACGTGACGATGGCAGCGACGATCACCACGGGAACAAAGTATGCGGCTACCAGATCCGCCAGCCGCTGAATTGGCGCTCGGCTCCGCTGCGCTTCCGCAACAAGTTGAACTATCTGCGCCAGCAAAGTCTCGGAGCCAACACGTTCTGCTCTCATTAGGAAAGCCCCGGTGGTGTTCACGGTCCCGCCGATTAGTGGATCGCCGGTGAGTTTTTCCACCGGCAGCGGCTCGCCAGTGACCATCGATTCGTCTACGGCGCTCGAACCTTCAATCACAACACCATCGACCGGAATTTTTTCGCCCGGTCTAACGCGCAACAAATCGCCTGGTTTCACTTCAGCGAGTGGCACGTCACGCTCGTTGCCTTCGCTTTGAATCAATCGGGCGTTTGCGGGAGCCAAATTAAGCAAGGATTTTAATGCTGAGCTGGTTTGGCGGCGCGCCTTCAACTCCAACACCTGGCCCAGCAGGACCAACGTGGTGATCACAGCCGCCGCTTCAAAATAGACGGGAACACCCCCTCCATGGCGAAAGGAATGCGGAAACACATCTGGGAACAGCGTGGCGACAACGCTGAAAAGGTATGCTACAGCAACGCCCATCCCAATCAGGGTGAACATGTTCAGGCTAAGGTTCACGATTGATTGCCACGCTCGCACAAAGAAAGGCCAGCCACACCAAAACACAACGGGCGTAGCGAGTACGAGTTGAAACCAAGCGAGTGAACTAACCGACAGTTGTTGTTGTAACGGCGCCCCAGGAATCAGATCGCTCATGCCAATCGCGAAGACCGGCGCCGTGAGGATCGCACTTACCCAGAAGCGACGACGCATGTCAGCCAGTTCAGGATTCTCTTCATCGCCTATAAGAATCGACCGCGGTTCGAGCGCCATCCCGCAGATCGGACAACTACCCGGCCCGTTCCGGATAACCTCAGGATGCATCGGACAGGTGTATTCCGCAGCCGAGTCAGTTTTCTTTGC
>JANNON010000840.1:0-2516 GCA_031399105.1 Blastocatellia bacterium
TACAGTTCGACCACATGCTTGTCGTCCTGAAAAACGCGCTTCTTGTTCACCGCCTCTACTCGCACCGAATTCGGCTTCAACAAAGATCCCTTCGGCAATAACGAAGCGTCGCCATCGCTAATCCCTTCGATGAAACTCTTGTTGATTGCGGTGGTAACAATCGTGGCCCCTTCGCCGGCATATTCCCTGAAACCGCCCATGTGATCAGAATGATGATGCGTCAGCACCAGGTACTTGATCGGCTTCCCGGGCACTGTTTCCTTGATCTTCGCCAACGCCTGTTGCGAGTTATTGGCATACAGAATCTGCTCCGGCGCTTCGATCACCAGGACATGATCGTTGAAGGCCACGAACATAACGTTGTGCGTTCCGCCGTTGAGGCCTTGCAGGAAATAGACGTCCTCTGCAATCTTCGTCACCGCCGGCGGGGGCGGCGTGGCGGGGCCAGCCGCAAGTTTCTCGAAACCCGTTGGTGCCTCAAACAGACTCTCAGCAGGCCGCGTGTTGATTTGAATTTCTGTGTACTCAGTCTCCTGGACCACGCCCCCTGAGTTGAAAAGAACTCGTCCGGTCGGCAACTTCAGCTTACCGACGCTGCGATAGGCCGGATACATCTGCGCGATCTCCGCGTTACCGACAATCGGATCGGCGTACAAGTAGTCATAGCGCGTCAGCAAATTTGTCTGCGCGTCAAACGAGAGTGCTAACTGCTGATTGTCAGGCCGCACGACACTGATCACTCGTTGCTTCTTGCCGTTAATGTCGTCCTCGCCGACCCACCGCAGCGTTTGCGCGCGATCGAGCGCTTCAATCAAAACAAACGGAGGCAGTCTGCGAATCTGCCCACGGAAATTGTTCACGGAAGGATTCGCGATCGGAGTGGACGTTCTGGACCACATGTCGAGAGTCTGCCCTTCGGTTCCTTTGATATACGTTCGACCCCAATTGTTGAAACCGCCGTTCGCGGTCTTCAGTTCGTTGAAGACAAGGTTGCGCTCGGTATCGACGATGAGAATCTCTTCAGACGGTCCAGTCGTGTAAGGCGGCGCTGCGTTAGGACTTTGATAGAGCGCGTAGATCTTGCCTTTCTCTTTCAAGGTAAAGTCTTTGATTCCGCGCAACGCCTCCACGCCGCCGTGGGCCTCGATCGCATCATCGAGCACCTGCCGCGCTTGCTGATAAGAACGTTCCGAAGCGCGGGGGTTCTCCGCCGAAGCTGTAGTTGCTGTTGTGAATGATGTCGCCGCGCTTGTCTCCGCATTTACGCTGCGGCCTTGTTGACTGGAACCCGTGGCGCTGTCTGAACGTGGTGCCGCGCCAGAGCCGTTGTCTTGATCGAGCGTTGTCGGAGAAGTGGTCTCGCTGATGCGACGGGCTTGCTGATGAGCGGCGGCGTGGCCTTCGCTCGGCAAGGTCCACACCGACACAGACGCCATAATTGCGACACTCAGCGCCAATGAAACAAAGCGCACCGAGGTTCTTTTCATAAAGAATCTCCTTTCAAAGAGGCAGGTGAATAATCACTTTTGTTTTGGAATGGGTTTCGTGCCCACGTTTTCAACGAGGCAGCTATGGATGCGGCGAAGTCGCGAATGACGGGTCTAACAATGAGAAATGATCGACTGTCAAATGATGAATGAAAAACGTGACCAGCCGTGCGACTTCGCGGCACCCCCTCGCTCTTCGCGGCATCCCGTCGCGGCTTCGCCGCATCCCTTGCGGTATGCCTATGGCTTACCGTCGGCAATCTCTCTCAATAAAAGGGGCTGCGCCCCAACTAGAATTCGGAACCCACCCCCTTCACTACCACAGCCCCTCTCTACCTGTTTCCAAAAAGGGACGAAGCGGCCTTTCCTTAATGCGAAAACCGCCCCGACGAGCTTTTAACTGTTGGTTGGATAGGCCCAGTGGCAGGATTGGAGACGCGGTCAGTCGCGGCTTCTTAACTTGGTCTAACAATCGACTTCAGTCGGGCCACAAGGCAGAGAGAGCAGACTGTGGGTTTATCGTGGGTGAGGATCGTCTGTGGGTTGCAGTTGCTTCCAAGCTCGCGTGGCTTCCAGAGGCACATCAATGGAAACGAAAAGCTTGGCCGGATAGAGGTAGTCTTCGCCAGTCTCATCAATGACTCGCAGGTGTTCTCGCTGGGAGGCTTGCTCGTCGGGTAAGACCTGATAGATCTTGCGCACGTCGAGCGATTCTGGATAACCGCCGTCATCAACGCAGAGAACGTATCGAGTTGCTGAAGTCTGAGAACCCATCATTTAGATCCCAAGGCAAGTCAATCCAGATACTGTTTGATCTTTAACTTCTTTCGAACAATTCCATGAGCCTCATACCAATGAAGCTCAACGCGTGCGATTGTACCATCGGCAAATCTAACTCTTGCTATTCCCTGACTCTCAAGACTCGAGCAACTAGCAGTACCGCAACGCAGTAGCGTCGGGTCACCGTTTCCGCGCCTCATCCAGCTTGATGCTATCTAATTTCAATCGACTTCAAATAGGTTCGGTGGT
>JANNON010000859.1:0-1581 GCA_031399105.1 Blastocatellia bacterium
CGCGAAACGGGATTCCGAGAAACGAGCGTCGCACACCTGGTTGGGCCCGACTCAATGGTCGTGGGAATCAAGTAGGGAAATTTGATCAGCTTGGCCGGTCAATTCAGAGGGTAGTCAAAGCAACGTGAAGTACCGACATCAATGGCCAGCTTTTTTAAGTGCACTTCTTTTCCTGGTCTTGCTTGTTTCCGCTTGTAATGACGACTCACCTCCGCCGGATAGCAGCAATCCTAAAATTACCGAAATGAAGAACGAGGTTACGGGTCCGGTGAACTATGTCGCCTTGGGCGATTCAACGGGGTCGGGTGTTGGCGCGAGAAATGGCGGCTATGTCGCGCGGTTGTTCAAGCGCATCGAAGCAACGGGTCGGGGAGCGCGGCTCCTCAATCTTTGCGTTAGTGGAGCCACCAGTGAAGATGTGCGGAGAGCACAACTCGATCGCGGCATCGCCGCTCAGCCAACTTTGGTTACGCTCGGAATCGGCATTAATGATCTGGGTCATGGAATGTCAGTTGAGTTATCCGCCGCGAATATCGACGCTATTCTGACGCGATTGAAAAACGAGACGTCGGCGGCAATCGTGGTTTCAAACCTCCCCGACATTTCTGCTGCGCCAAGAATTCCGGTAGCCGCTCGTCCTGAAGTTCAACGTCGCATCGAGATGCTCAATCAGAAGATTGCCGAGATTGGTGCGCGTCATGGAGTGCGAGTCTTCGACATCTATACCAGTACGCATCAGTTACTTTACGAGCACCCCGAGTACTTTTCCGCCGATGGCTTTCACCCTTCAGACGAAGGCTATGAGGTTTGGGCCGAGCAAATGTGGCCAACCGTGGCAAGCGCGATTGGGCTAAACCCTTGAGTATCGGACCTGAGTACCAAAGTACGGGATCTTGGTCTGCGGCTCTGCCGCACTCCTTGCGGTAGCCTCTGGCTTACCGGCACCGCTCTCTCTTTCAGGCTTCGCCTTGGGGGCTGCTGAGAAATCCGAAGGCATAGCCTGTTCACAAGAGGAGCGACTCAGGGTAAGCCGTAGGCGTACCGCAACGAATGCGGCAGAGCCGCGAAACCGTTGAAGCCTGGATGTCACACGATTTCTAACCGCTCTCCTCGATGTCTTAGGTGGACAGTCTTAAGTGGAACGCCCACCGCGGTGCCGTCGTAAACCACTAAGTGCTAGAATAACGACACCGCTAGCAGTCTTGCGGTTGTTTTCAGAAGTGGCTTTAACAATGGGAGGGGAACATGGAACAGGAACGAGTGAACGATACGGTTTGTGATGCGACCAACGCGATTCGTGACGCGCTTCGCTATCTCGGCGACGCGTCGTACGCGATTCTACCGCGTGATATCGCACACAATCTTGGCGAACTTAAGAAGTCTTTCCTTGCGAACGTGCGAACTTTGATCGACAAGGACATCGAGTGGATTGATGAGCGCGTTGCCGGCGGCGATCGGCTGCGCGAAGAGTGGAAGAGCGCTTGCGCGCACGAGCCGGCAGCGGAGGCGCACGATCCGGTGAATTAGGTCTCCGGTTGGAAGGAAGTCTATGGAAGTCTTGTTGGCTGAAGAGTTCGGATT
>JANNON010000898.1:0-4733 GCA_031399105.1 Blastocatellia bacterium
TCTCTGATCTCTGACCTCTGATCTCTGACCTCGGCCCTGACCTCTTCTCTGCCTCTCCCCCTTATGAGCGAGCGACGCACGATATGGTGCTCGATTCAGTTGGACACACTCTCCGGTAACTACGAAAACTACCCTCTTTTAAGCTTATGACCCCGAGGCATAGCGGTTGCCATCGTTATCTGCGGGGGAACACACAAAAATGAAAATTTTCGGAAAAGGGATTGGCGGGGCTCTTCTGTCGCTCGCATTTGTTCTTGGCATAACAGCAACCGCCGGGCTTACCGCTCAGGCTCAGTATCGGAATGGTGATGGACAGTATCAACGTCGGGACCGCGACGGTGACGGCAAGAGAGATAAGCATGGTAAGTGGAAACGCAATCGCGGTCGTAATGATGACGACAACTGGAATCGCGATCAACGTCAGGGCCGTCGAGATGGCCGCTATGACAACAACGGCGTCCGCAACCGAGGCCGCGGTAATGGACGAGGCTACGGCAATGAAGGATATCGCAATGACGGGTATCGCAATGACGGTTATCGCAATGGCGGATACGGCAACGTCAACCAGGCTGAATTGAATCAGGGATACCAGCAGGGCTTGAACACTGGTGCCAGCGACGGACAACGCGGCCAGAGTTACAATCCGCAGCGATCGCGCTATTACAAGAACGCCTCGTCGCAGGCTTACCTTCAGGGCTTTGTTCGTGGATACGACCAGGGATACCAGCAGTATGCCGGCTATGGAAACGGACGTAACCGAACCAGCAACGGTGGGGGTATCGGCAGTATTCTGGGCGGCATTCTGGGCCAACCGTAAGAGCAGAGGTCAGAAGTCAGAGGTCAGAAGTCAGAGGTCAGAAGTCAGAAGTCAGAAGTCAGAGGTCAGCGTCATTAAGTCTAGCTAGTCTGCAAAGTCTAGCTAGTCTGACATTCAAGTTTGGCCAATTGCAGGTTGGGAAGGGTGGTTTACCCCCGCTCCATTTAACGACACTACTTCTGGAGCGGGAGTAACCTTCCCAACCTGCACATTGGCCCACAGCTCTCTTAAGCCCATATCTCTCTTAAGCCCACAGCACTCTTAGTCAGCCAGAAATCGCCGCGTCGGTCATCTCCAATCCCCGATTAATAATCGCGAACGCCTCGCGCAGTTCGTCCTCAGTGATACACAGCGGTGGGTTAGTAAAGAACGTATTCCAGCGCACAAACGTATACAGCCCCTCTTGCCGAAAGAATTTACCCAACGCCTGCATCTCGGGTGAACTTCCGTTGAACGGCGCCATCGGTTCACGTGTTTTGCGATTTCTTACCACCTCGACGATGCCGAAGAGTCCGATATTGCGCGTCACGCCCACCGAGGGATGCCGGCTCTGCAAATCCTCGAGCAGACCGCGCATCACTTCACCCATTCGTTTCGCGTTCTCGATCAAGTTGTCATCTTCGTATACGGCAATCGTCGCGAGCGCCGCCGCACATGCAAGTGGATGACTGTTGTACGTGAGTCCGCCATAGAACACGTTCTTTTGAAAGTGATCCGCAATCCGGCGTCGCATGCCAACCGCGCCAAGTTGCACGTAAGCACTTGTCAGTCCCTTTGCCATCGAGATCAGATCAGGTTCAACTTTCCAGTGGTCCACTGAGAACCATTCGCCGGTGCGGCCGAAACCGGCCATCACTTCATCAGCAATCAACAGAATGCCGTGCTTATCACAGAGGGTGCGCAATCCTTGCATGTAGCCATCTGGCGGAATCAGGATTCCATTCGTCCCGACTACTGGCTCGACGATGATCGCGGCAATTGTATTTGGTCCTTCCAGCTCCAAAACTTCTTCGGTGCGAGCCAACGCCTCCTCGGCCGTGTCAGAACCCTTCTGAATGCCATGATAGAAATCCGGAATGCGAAATACGCCAGGAATGCCCGGCTCCGCAGCCCAGCGGCGTGGATCACCAGTCAACGTTAATGCGCCCGCGGTGCCGCCGTGATACGAGCGATAGCGTGCGCCAATCTTGTGACGTCCGGTGAAGAGTCGTGCGATGCGTATCGCATTCTCATTAGCCTCGGCGCCGCCATTGGTGAAGAAGAAAGCATCGATATCGCCAGGTGTGATCTCGGAGAGCTTTGCGCTGAGTCGCGCACGCACTTCAGTGGCCATGAACGGATTCGCATACGCGAGCGTGGCGGCTTGCTCCTGAATCGCGCGAATCACGCGCTCGTCACCGTGGCCGATGTTGACGCACATCAACTGGCTGTTGAAGTCGATGAAGCGCTTCCCTTCGGGCGTCCAGAAATAGATGCCCTTCGCGGTCGCTACCGGAATAGGATCTACAGCCGCCTGTGCGGACCACTCAAAAAGCGTATGCCGCCGGCAGAGTTCAACAATCTCATCGCCAGTCATCTTCTCAGTCGAAGTAGTCATAGCAAGTACGACAGACATTCCTGTCTGCCTCCCTTCTCACCTCAAAAAAATGTGTTTGGAAAAAGACGCCGCGATGCTACTCAAATCAGGGATGATTCACAACATGAACGATGAGGGCAAGAGACAAAAGTCCGTTGTCGGTTGTCAGTTGTCAGTGGTCAGTGGTCAGTGGTCCGTTGTCAGTTGTTCCTTGTTCGTTGTTCGTTGTTAGGTGTTCTCGGCGTGCATTGAAGGGCGCACGATGCAAAGGTACAGATCATCCTCACAAAACAACTGACAACGGACTTTTTATCACATGAAGTAAGCAATGGCGGCAGGAATGATGAGCCACAGTAGTCCTTTGACGAGGAAAAACATAAAGCCCCAGAATCCAAGTTTTTTTATGAAAGTCTTAGCGGTCATTTTTAGGAGTATGAGACTGGGTCACCGCCAAGATACATCAAACAGCGGTTTGCCTTCCACTACCGCTCTGTAAATGAATGCTCCGCAAATATCATGAGGTCAGTACCACCTCGCGGTAGAGACTGTGTGTAAACAACGCGCTGAATATTAGGAAGACCAGACGGGCAGTCTCACTGTCAGGAAGGTGGACCCTGTCCCCGCCTGAGTTTCGTCGCAATGAAGATCGGTTGAATCTTGAATCTGCCAACCTTGAAACTAAGGCAAGTGGAAGCGGGGACAGGGTCCACCTTCCTGACAGTGAGACTTCGTATCTTGATTTGTCTCCTGAGACCTTAGTTTTCGCACGGTCTCTACCGCAAGGTAGTACTGACCTCATCATCGGATCGAGTTGAGATCAAACAAATTGCCCCACTACCTCAGGCAATGATTTCTTGTCTCCACTTCAAGCGCCGTGATAGGCTCCGCTCGCAATGACAACTCAGGTATCACCATTACTCAACTTACAGTTTCAAACCAGTCGCTGGTGTTGCGAGTGTCCAACTCGCCATCGAGTAGCTGCTAAAGGAGAGCTCATGAAACGCATGCCTCGATTACTGACCTTCGGCTGTATAACCGCCCTGCTGTTGTTTTCTTTGGCACCCCTACGCGTTGCCGAAAGTCATTCCCAACCCGTCGCCCAGCCCGGCCCTTTAGATCTCTCCGGAGAATTGCATGGCGCACCTTATCGTATTCGCGTGCCAGCTGTTTGGAATGGAACGCTGCTGGTTTTCGCGCATGGCTATCGCGATAAAGCGGATCATCCGGGCGAAGTAGACAACCGCAACGCCGACATTGCTCCGAGTGCAGCGCTTGAACCCGCGCTGCTGGCTGCCGGTTACGCGCTCGCCGGTTCAGCCTTTCGCGACAATGGCTGGGCCGTTGAAGAAGGCATTCATGACACAAAGGATGTGGCGGTGCTTTTCCGTTCGCTCGTGGGCCAACCTGATCGCACTATTCTTTGGAGTGTTTCGATGGGGTCGGTGGTCGGTCTGGAAAGCATGGAACGCTTTGGCGGGATTTATGACGGCGCACTTTGCATGTGCGCGCCCGGGGCCGGCTCGACTCGCATTTGGGATGCTGGCGTCGGACTTTATCTCGCTTACGACGTTGTCTTTGGAACGTTGCCGTCATGGGGGACCGTGGGTGAAGTTAGAAATGATATAGATTTTGAGACCGAGGTGTTTCCGAAACTCTTCGGCGAGGTTAGCGTCGGCGCCAACTTTCCCCGCTTTGAGTTCGTTCGGTTAGTTAGTGGCACTCCAGGACGTGGAATTACGCCACCACCTCCGCCGTCGTTTTATCCTGGCTGGGTGTTTACCGATATGGCTTTTCTCACCGAGTTCCGATCTGAACTGCAACGGCGGGCTGGTGGCCCATTTGTGGAGAACGTCAATCACAGCTACAGCCTCACCGTTGCGGAACGCACATATCTGATGGGCTTGGGTGTGCCGGGCGCAGTAATCGATGGCTGGTTAGGTCAGATGAATGCGCGGAGAAACATTTCGGCGGCCCCGGCGCCACGCAACTATGTCGAGCACTATGCGACCTTCAAAGGCAAGATCAAATCACCGGTGTTGACTATGCACACAGTCATTGATCCGTTGGTGACGGTCTCGAACGAATCCGCTTATGCACTGACGGTAGCGGCGGCGGGGAAAGGCAATCAACTAGTTCAAACGTACACGAGCGGCAATGGGCATTGCGCCTTCACTGGACCGCAGATCTTGACCGCCGTCAGCGCGATTGATAACTGGGTGCGCAACGGAACGAAACCTACCGCGGCGACTTTCCCCGCGGTCATGGGATTTGTGCCGGGTTTTGTGCCGCCAGCGTTTCCGCAACCGTAATTGTTTCCCTCGGCAATGCCGTCTTCTGGCG
>JANNON010000900.1:0-2274 GCA_031399105.1 Blastocatellia bacterium
GGGATCGACTATCTGAAACTCTTCTTCAATTCCGAGGGTGAAAGGCTCAAACATTCGGTTTCGCTCCTTTGACGATGCTTGGGTAGTTGCTGAACCGAGAAAGTGTCCTGAGAAGTTCTGGTCAGAACCGAGATTCCGTAACGTCACAGGTCAAGCATGCGAGTTACCGCGCCGGATCGCTTCGGCAATTGTGATCCAATTCGGCTTGCGCGCGCTGAAGTGCTCATAGCGCATGTGCCTAAAAGCGTTGGTCGGCGAATATAACGGATTATAAAGATCAAAGTGGACGTGCCATTGCCTGGGTTCAGCGGTCTGATAAAGAAAGTGGAGGACCACCCGTTGCGGACCTCGTTCGTAGAACCCTCCACTAACAGCCTTGCGCTTCGCGAACCGCCGGGTGAAATCTCCTCGTCGCACCAGACTGGATTCAATGAACGGCCAGGCAAAAAAATCGATGCCCACTCCGCCCTCGCCGTATACATTGCTGATCTTCTTTACCGCCGGCCAAAGTCCCTTGGTCTGCAAGCGGTCTAGAATTAAGAGCAGTCCTTGTTGCTTGTCTACTGTGAGCGAGTCGAAGGCAGCTTCGTCACTAACGGCGCCCCAAAGACCAAACAACTTACCGCTCAGGAGTTCACGAATCGCGGGGGAAAGCTCTTGCCAGCGAAGGAGGGCGTTCGCTTTTTCGTCAGCCATTGCCGATTTGACCCGCAATTGTCGCCTGGTCTTCAGCAGAGAGGCCTTGAAATCTCAGTCCCACTCCCTTGCCTGGATTGCTGTACACGACCTCGGCGTTTACTACCACCTGCTTCTCACCAAAGGGAATTCTAATCATCAGCACAGAGCCTTCCGGAAGCGTGGCTTGCGTATTCATGTACAGACCACCGACGCTTAGGTCCTGCGTCGAAGCGACCCCCGTAGCATCTTGCCCGTTGAAAAATACGTCAACTATTAAACGTGAGCGATCATGGACGCGGCGTTCGTCCTGCGCCAACACGCTGGCATCGAGCTCGTCATCGACCACGGTAAGATCTCCTCAGTGGGGGAATGGATGATCGCGGTCATTGTACACGGTTAACTAACTCTTTTCGCTAATTATGTAGGTTGGAACCATCCCGCCACCCGAGGTCACATTTGCCAATTCAGTGTAGGAAAGTCGAGTAAAAGCGGAGCCGAGCTTGCCATTAAAGAGTAAGGGATCGAGGTCTACGAGCTGTTCGGCAAACTCGATTGTCCCATCGCTTTTTAAAGCCGGAAACAACTCCCGCGCGGTGGGCACGCGTTCCTGCACCAGGTAATCGCCATTTACGAGCGCCGCGCGCAAAGCTTCGTCCCAACCAATCTCATCGATGTTCCAGCCGATGGTGATGCCATGACCACCGTAGTCATCGTTGGGCTTTAGCACCAGCTTCTCGCTGTTCTCAACTATGAACTTAACCAGGTCGATCTCCTCGCCGCGGTAGTCGCTTTTCTCGGCGCGCACGATACGCGTCCAGGGTACATGAGCAGCGATGGCTTCCTGTTCAGCAGTGCTGAAGAGATGCGCGCGCCGCTGGTCCGTCAAAACGGCAAAGAGCGCCTTCTTGTGAATCAGTTTGGAGCGAAAACTATTGACCATGCAGACAGCGCCGGCGCGATACGCATCGAGGAGCGCCGGGAACTCTTCCATGATTGGAAGATATTCATTGAACAGCAAACGCTTATACACAATGTCGATCTGAAAATCGCCGACCCGCAAGCGACCGTTTGAAAACTCCAATTCCTGTGGCGAACATATTAATGAGGGATACCCTTCACCTTCAAAGTAGTCTTTGAAGAGTTCGAATTCCTTCTGCGTCGGTAAGTTTTTCAAATCGACGATAGCGATCTGCGGTCGCTGCTCAGGCTCGCGGCCGAGGAATTCGGTGTGAGAATCGAGCAAAACCTTGAGCATGAAACCGCGACCATAAAGTGGACGCGTGTTATAGGTTTCTGTGAATCGCTTCATCACTGGCAGCGCGGAAAAAATCTCATACGCCGCATCGGCATAAGCGATACCCGCAGGGCTTTCACCATTGAGCTCAACAAAGCTGTATGCCGAGTCGGTAAGGAAAGAATCCAGCCGAGAGGTTGGTGAGACAGCCTTATAACCCGGGTCAATCTTGATCAGCTCGCGTTCAATCGCAGTGAGGCCAAGGTCGTCAACGATTGAGGGATCTTCAATAGCCGCGTCCTTGACCTTTTCAATCGCTGACCAGACGGTTTCGCAAATCGTGCAGATGCGCGCGAAATCAC
>JANNON010000904.1:0-2603 GCA_031399105.1 Blastocatellia bacterium
CGGGCGCTCAAGCTGAAGTCGTTTGGGGCTATTTTTCATCGCTTACCTTCGCTGACAACCGTTAATGAAATCGCCACCAGCTCCGCCGCGTTGGGTCTTACCTTTTTGACCGTGGGCATTGCCACCGGCATGTTATGGGCATCGTCGCGGGATGGTCGAATATGGCACAATGACCCGAAAGAAATCTTCGCGGTTTTGACCTGGCTGCTTTACGTCCTATTAATCCTTTATCGCTCGACCGCGAGTTGGCGCGGAAAACGCGCGGCGTGGTTAGGAATTGCGGGATTCGTTCTGGTGTTATGCACGTTCCTGGGTGCTAGATTCATGGGCGGCTATCACGTGTTTCAGTGAGTCCAACTAGATGTCGATACTACTCGTCGGAATAAATCACAAAACCGCTCCCGTTGAAATAAGAGAGCTGTTGGCGTTCTCTGAAGAAGCCTGCACCGCCGGCTTGCGGAAGCTCGTCGATGGCGAGGTGTTCCAGGAAGGCTTGATTGTTTCGACTTGTAATCGGGTGGAGGTTCTGACATCGACTACTACCGATCGCTCCCATGAGGGCAAGCAGCGCATTACGGAATTTCTAAGCCAGTCGCGCAATTTGCCGCTCGCATCTTTTGATGATCACATCTACCAGTGGCATGACGACGACGCAGTCCGGCATGTGTTCCGCGTCGCTTCGTCGCTGGACTCGATGGTAGTCGGAGAACCGCAGGTCCTGGGACAAGTCCGGCGCGCATATTCGCTGGCCCTCGAAGCAGGAACGGCGGGTAGAGTTCTCAACCGGTTGGTCCACCACGCTTTTCGAGTAGCTAAGCGCGTTCGTTCGGAAACCGGAATTGCTGCTAATGCAGTCTCCATCAGCTACATGGCCGTCGAACTTGGTAAGAAGATATTTAATTCGCTCAAGGGTCATACAGTCCTTTTGATTGGCGCTGGTGAAATGGCAGAACTCTCGGCCCGGCACCTGGTGAATGCCGGCGTGGCACGAGTTCTTATTGCGAATCGCAATGAAACCACGGCCTCCAAGTTGGCCCAGCAGGTTGGAGACAAAGCCATTAGCGTCAAAGGCATTGAAGAGCACCTCGCAGATGCCGACATTGTGATCTGCTCTACCGGCGCTGACCATTACGTGGTTACGGAGTCGATGGCACGAGCGGCTCTCGACAAGCGTCGTAATCGTCCTTCGTTCTTCATTGATATCAGCGTTCCGCGCAATATCGACCCGGCAATTGGGGACCTGCCTAATACTTTCGTTTTTGACGTTGACGATCTCGAGTCCGTCATCACTTCGAACATTCGCGAACGTGAACGAGAAGCTGAGCGCGCAGAGTTGATCGTGGAATCCGAGATCATGCAGTTTCAGCAAGCACTGCGCATCCTGGACATGGGCCCCACGATCGGCGCACTGCGGCAGAAGCTGCAGGAGGTCGCGCGACGTGAGTTGGCACGCCAGCGAAACAAGCTGGGCTCGCTCACGCCAGAACAAGAGAAAGCAGTCGAGGCCTTGTTGCTGGCAACGGTAAATAAGATCTCTCATCCGGTGTTGAGCCAGATGCGCCGCTCCGCTGAGATGACTGACTCAGATCCGATTGCAACATGGCGCGAGATGTTTGGACAAGACCAATAAGAAATACAGTTGGTCCGCGCAAAGGCAGATATGAAAGACCGTTTTGTAATCGGCTCGCGCGGATCAAAGCTAGCCCTCACTCAAGCTGAGGCAGTGAAAACTCAACTCAGTCAACTCAATCCCAGTTTTGAGTTCCTCATCAAAGTCCTAAAAACTTCCGGCGACGCGAGTAGTCAGCCACTCTCCTTGATTGGCGGCAAAGGCGTTTTCACGAAAGAGCTCGAAGACGCATTGCTCGACCACCGCATAGACATCGCAGTCCATTCGCTTAAAGACTTACCGACTATTTTGCCGGACACACTTCTGATCGCGGCTATTTGCAAACGCGAAGATCCGCGGGATGCATTGATTTTGCGCCGTGACGACATCACGAATCAGCCTTCACTAAAAAAATTGGGCCTGGGAGCAATCGTCGGCACTTCGAGTCCGCGACGGGTTGCTCAGTTGAAATACGTGCGCGCTGATCTCCAACTCAAGGAGTTACGTGGAAACGTCGATACGCGTTTGCGGAAGCTTGATGAAGGACAGTATGACGCACTGATTCTGGCGGCAGCGGGTTTACGTCGCTTGGGACTTACCGAGCGTATTAGTGCGTCGCTTGATCTGGCTGTGATGTTGCCGGCCGTGGGCCAGGGCGCGCTGGGAGTTGAAACTCGGGTTGAAGATTCTGAGACGGTGACTGCCGTCCGCGAATTGAATGACGAACCGACCGAGCGCGCCTGTCTTGCCGAACGGGCGATGCTGCGAGCGTTGGGCGGCGGCTGTCTGTTACCAATAGCTGCGCACGCCGTGGTCGATGAGGATCGGCTACGACTTGAAGGATTAGTGGCAGCGATGGACGGAAGTGAAATAATCAGAGAACACGTCACCGGACAAAGTGATGATGCCGAGAGCTTGGGTGCTGAACTGGGCCTGCAACTTTTGCATCAAGGCGCGTTGAAACTGCTCGGTACATTGTAGGGGTGTCCCTCCG
>JANNON010000921.1:0-4012 GCA_031399105.1 Blastocatellia bacterium
CCGGACGGAGCCGTTCTCGGGTGTGGCCGAGCAAACTTCGACCTCCAAAAATCTTGCTGAACTGTTTTGGTCTTGAATCGCCTTCGATCTTGCGGGTCAGGCTTTGTAAACGAGTTCCTTCACCGCCCGCGAGGACGATAGCCCAGGGCTGCTCCGTGGCGAACTGTTTCATCAAGCCCACCTTCTTTGTTTGGTCAACCACATGTGCATCAACGCCTCGTTGAGAATGACGCCGGCGCCATCTTCGAACCGCTGCAAGTGATCGGCAATCAGCCATGCGCGTTGAAACCCTCGCGCCCGCCTGATGCGCCGGTTGCCTTGCGGCTTGCGCGCAATCGCAGGCACACCCACTGACTTGAACTCCATATTGAGATGCGTGCGCATCCTGGTCTTGTCCTCTCTGTTAGCTATATCAATTTAGAACTGTGAATCTATTCGTTGGACTTTCGCGACCAGCGCCTAATGAACGGATGATCAGATCGGCGGCGTTTTGCAACGAGCGCTTTCGCTCGTTCCATTCAGTGATCCAGGCCTTGACCGTGACCACCGTTTCTCGCTCGCGTTCAAGATCGGATTTGGCGACGGGAACAGCAGCGACATCGCTCCGACAATCTTGTGCGCCACGTTTTATGATCCTGATTCCTGCTTGCATCGTCGTTAACTCCTGTTGCTACTTCAGGCTTCGTAACGCTTGTTTGATTAGCAATAGCTTTGCCACGCGCAACCGCGCGTCTGCCAACATTCATTGGCCCAAAAAGCCAGCAAAATAACGTTCTTCGTGGATTTTGCATCGGACAGAGAGAAGTGGGAGGTTCGTGGTTTTCTGAAAGCTTCGTGAAATCACGAAGCGGAATCGGGTTGGATGAGTTCAGATCTGGGCTTGCGTGTAAACTAACGCGCTGAATATTAGGAAGACCAGGTGGGCAGTCTCACTGTCAGGAAGGTGGACCCTGTCCCCGCTTCTTGTTTCCCAATCACTCACTCCCAGCTCACCTCTCAAGCCAAAGAGGCCCATTCAAGTTGAAAGGTTGGGATTGCAGTGAGTGTTGGGAAACTTGAAGCGGGGACAGGGTCCACCTTCCTGACAGCGAGACGACGTATCCTGATTTGTCTCCTGAGACTTGAGTTTTCGAACAGTCTCTTCCGTGGGAGGGATTCAAAAGCTTTGTGCAAAGCCGTTAGGCAGCTTCAGAATCGTTTAAAGTGATGCTTGTTTATCCCCAGGGCCCGCAATTGCGAATCAAGGGTAGTGGCGGGCAACCCAAGCCGGGCGGCAGCCCCGCGTGGTCCATAAACCTTCCCACGCGTCTCGAGCAGCACGGCTTCGATTTGACTCCTTCGATCTGAAGTAGTGTCGGACACGAATGGCGCCGTTGACACTGGTGTCTGTGGTTCATTCACCAACATGCCAGGATGGACCCGTAAGACTTCCCCATCCGCCAGAATCACGCAGCGCTCAATCACGTTCTGTAGCTCGCGAATGTTGCCGGGCCAGGAATATTGCTGCATCGCACAGAGCGAACGCTTTCCGATCTGAGAGATCTCCTTTCCCGTACGAGCCGCTAGCCGTGTCGCAAAGTAATCAACCAGCACCGGAAT
The DNA here is from genome assembly GCA_031399105.1 of Blastocatellia bacterium. Lineage (GTDB taxonomy): Bacteria > Acidobacteriota > Blastocatellia > Pyrinomonadales > Pyrinomonadaceae > PSRF01. Next base: position 1,600 of record JANNON010000921.1, read on the forward strand.
GTCGTTCACACGTTCACGCAAGGGCGGCACATGAACAGGAAAAACATTCAGCCGGTAAAACAGGTCCATGCGAAAGCCGCCCTCACTGACTTCGCGCCGTAGATCCTTGTTCGTGGCGGCGATCACGCGTACGTCCGTTTTAATCGTGCGGTTGCCACCGACGCGCTCGAATTCTCTCTCTTGCAGGACGCGCAAGAGCAACACTTGAATTTCCGGACTCAGCTCTGCGATCTCATCGAGAAAGATCGTGCCGCCGTTAGCGGCTTCGAACCGTCCAATGCGTTGATGCAGTGCACCGGTAAACGCACCCTTCTCATGACCGAACAGCTCGCTGGCAATTAACTCCGCCGGCAGCGCCGCGCAATTGACTTTCACGAGCGCGCGATCGGAACGTGGCGAGCGGCGATGGATCGCATGCGCAACCAACTCTTTTCCCGTTCCTGTCTCACCGGTGATTAAAACGGTGGAGTCAGTCAGCGCGACTTTTTCAATTGCGGCGATCACCTTCCGAAGGCAGCCGGATGAGCCGACGATCTCTTCATACATCGATCGTTCAACGATCTCTTCCTGGAGCACTCGGTTCTCCAACGACAGTTGTTCTTTAAGAGATTTGATTTCTTCATATGCCAGGGCATTCGAGACGGCGATGGCGACAATGTTGGCAATGTCCTGCAACAGGCGAACTTGCGCGGTCGTGTAGCTGCCCTTTTCCGTAGACAGAAACTTGATGGTGCCGATCAGTTGGCCCTGCTTGGTCAACGGAAGGTCGATATAGCTGCGGAACCGGGCGTGGAATAAAGCTTCGTCACTATCAAAACGCCTGTGGGTTTCCAGGTCCGAAGCTACATATGGATCGCCGGATTTCATGATCTCACTGATGGGATGCTCGCTGACTGGCACCTTCATTGGCGGCGAGTCAACCTTGATGTCCGATGCGTAACGATCTACAAGACTCGCAACGGACTCTGCCGGCTGGCGGGAAACACCTTCAACGTGGGCCCAATGAGCCGTTACCGTCTCACCTTCCAGAATAACGATGGCGATTGCATCGAAATGGACTATCGGAGTGAGCGCTTCATTCAAGGAGGCCAGCAATTCCGGCATTTCAAGCTGAGCGCCGATCGCGGTCGCGAGTTCAAGGATGATTTTTGCTTTTTTCTCGGGCATATTGTTGGGCCTCTAAGATCACAGAACCTAAATCACTCTTTGTAGATCCTGGAGTTCGCGCCTACAACTAATGCTGAAGGCCTTCAACGGATCTTTCTCAGTGAGCCTCTTTTCACGCAGCTCTTCGACAGAGATGTTTTCCGCTCCAAATTGGATCAGTATCAGGTCCAGGACTGCTTCTGCCTCCTTGATGACTCGATCAGAAGCAAACAACCGAATACGGCTCGCGATTCCGTAAAGCGAGACCGCCCCTTCCAACTCCGATTCGAAGTTCGCGTCATCGTCGTTGAGGTTGTGCGTGGCCGAGGCGACGAAAAGTTTCGAAGCGTGCTGGATGAAGTCGGAATAGGTAGTCTCTCGCTTGGTCATCTCCCGCTGTAAGAGATCTTGCTTATGTCGAGTTCGTTCACTTACCCATGTGCTCGCTAACGACGCAAGACCTCCAACTAAAGCACCCATGATGGCTGCCATTCCGTTTGATATTCCACCGTCCATAGAACCTCCTATTTCACTGACGTGATTTGTTGCCGACGTTCGCCGCTACCAATCTGGGTGTAATTCTGTGCGAAGGCAGCCCAATATGTATGTGCGGACCTGTCGCTACACCCGGTACTGCAAAGTGGAAAGCAAGGAACGGAATACCGTTGGCACGGAGATATTCCATCAAAGCCTGCCCTTCGTGGCTACCGGGATTAACTCCGATGTCCATTGCATTGCGATGGTCGTAACCCCATCGGTTGTGCAGCGCTGACTGCCCGAAGGCGCCGATAGGAAGTGCGCGGCCAAACCTGCGTGCGAAAAACTGCTTGATGCCGGCTGCTTCCGAGAGTGACCAGGCGCGCGCTCCGCCGTAGCGGATATACGCTCTCGTCTGGACGAGCGTATTGTCGGCGCGTCCCCTGGGTCTCATGTTTCGTGTGGGCTCTGCGACCTTAGCTTCAACTGATGCTTCGGCGACAGCCATGTCTGCGCTCTTAAATAGCGCCTGCGCCTCGGCAACTTTCTCTCGCGTTCGCGTCGCAGAATCTTCTGCCGTTTCCAACTCGCTGCGCGTGACTAGTCCCTGCGCCAATAGCTCTTTCACCTTCGCAAGCTGCGCCTCGGCCCGCTTCGCCTCGTCTTCGTAAAAAGTGAGCAGTTGTTCGAGGTTCGACTTGAGCTCAGTTGTTGTTCTGTGAAAGTCTATCCCCTGTCTGAATTTCAACAAGCGCACCAAACGCACACCTCGTTCAAAGCAATGTGAGCG
>JANNON010000927.1:0-10048 GCA_031399105.1 Blastocatellia bacterium
TGTTGCGCCCTATGTCTACTACGACGCTTCCACCGGTCCTTACTCCTGTAGTGGCCCATCGTTTACAGATGTAGCGACGATCGTTCAATGTATGCGGGATTACCAGATCTCGAATAACCACATCTGCAGAATGACGGGCGTCATTATTTATCACAACCCCGACGTCAACTACTTGCAGCAAGATTGCTACTACAACGGGTTCAATAACCCTCCTACAACATTAAATAATTCGTCGATCTCAGCTCGAAGAACGCAGTGTGAACCCGGTTACACGAAGTCTAACAACGGACAGTACACATTGGATGATGACTGCCGCATAACGTTAATAATAAACGACCAAACATACAAGGATTCCTGTTCTGATCTGTCGGTGGGAAATCCAATCTATCCAGGGAGCTGTAAAAAAGTTCAGGTTGAAAGCGACTATGCCGAGATGGGAAGTCCTGGCCTATCGTTTATCCGGACCTATAACAGCGCCGATGACGTACCTGGTTGGAAGAGCAACTACGATAAGAAAATAACTCTTTCCGGAAATAGCGCTACGCTTCATTGGCCCGATCGAAAGGTAACCTTCACGAAGGTGGGCTCAAATTGGGTGCCCGATGTAGATGTCAATTTTATACTTACGGGTAGCAATGGAAGCTTCTATTTAAAGTCCCCCTATCGGAATGAGCTAGAAGCCTATACAGCGGCGGGCAACAGAATCAGCGCGATCAGAACTAACGGAGGCGTTCACCGGCAAGCGATGACCTACAGCGACGGGTCTACCCCAATCTCGGTAGCGCCCGCACCAAATTACCTAATTCGAGTTAAGACCTATCATGGGCAAGAGCTTAACTTCACCTATGACTCATTGGGTCGCTTGTCCACGATGCAAGATCCTGCCGGAAATGTTTACGCCTACGGATACGATACAGATAGTAACTTGACTACGGTTACATATCCGGATGGCGCAATAAGAACATACGTATACAACGAGTTGACGTATACGGCTGGGGTGAGCAGGCCAAAATATTTGACCGGCATTATCGACGAGAACTCCGCAAGATTTGCGAACTTCGGATACAGCGCAGATGGACTTCCGATCATGTCCGAACACGCCGGAAGTGCTCAGCGAGTCGACGTCACATACACAACGCCGCCGACAGTTTCCAGTAGCTCTTATGTGGATGTAACCAACCAAAGGAAATACTTAACTAAGTCATTGGTGCCTGGCACAGGTGTCACCGTCACCGATGCGCTAGGAACGGCGCGTATCTATACTTTTCAGTCGATTAACGGAGCGGCACGTACTACGGGTTCCAATTTGCCCTGCAATTTCAACTGCAGCTTTACTGCTAGTTCGCAGACGCATGATGCAAATGGGAACGTGGCCTCCAGAGTCGATTTTAATGGCATCGAGACTAGATATACCCACAATAGTCGAAACTTAGAGATATCAAGGACCGAGGGATACGGCACTGCTGACGCTAGAACAATAACAACTCAATGGCACGCCACTTATCGGATCCCGGTACAGATAACCGAATACGGAAGAACGACAGCATTTACCCACGACAGCAACGGCAATGCGTTAACCAAGACGGTCACTGACGGCGTCACCGGTGCAATACGGACGTGGACCTATACGTATAGTGCCTTTAATCGCGTGCAATCAGTAAACGGCCCACGAACTGACCTGAATGACACGACTACGTATGCCTACTCAACATGCACCACGGGCGGAAGATGCGGTGAGCTGAGCAGCATCACTGACGCGCTCGGTCGCATTACAAATTTCAACACCTACAATTCGAGGGGTCAGCCACTAACGATTACGGACCCCAATGGGTTGGTGACGACTCTTACATATGACGTGCGAGGAAGAATCACGAGCCGTTCAATTGGTGGAGAAACTACCGCTCTTGAATATTGGCCAACTGGCCTTCTCAAGAAGGTTACGTTGCCTGATGGCAGCTACTTGCTTTATTCCTACGACAATGCACATCGGCTCATTCGGATTGACGATTCCGAAGCTAACTACATAGTCTATACCCTAGATGCACTCGGAAATCGCACTGCCGAGAAGGTATATGACCCTTCGGGAGTGCTTACGAGACAGAAGTATCGTGCATTCAACGGGCTTAACCGACTCTGGAAAGAAATAGGGTCCGCCAACACAGCAAGCGTAACGTCTGAGCTTAGCTACGACTCGCAGGGCAATGTGAGCTCGTTGTCTTCTCCAGAACTACGGAGTTCGGGCTATTCATATGATGCTCTGAACAGATTGGCGCAAGTTTCTGATGGGCTGAGTGGGCTTACTGGCCTTGCCTATGACGCAAACGACAATCTCCTCGCGGTTACTGACCCAAGGGGAAAGTCGACATACTACGAGTACAACGGATTCGGAGATCGAGTTGAAATAGATAGTCCGGATTCCGGTGTTGCGACTTTTAACTTCTCGAAGGCGGGAAAGATAACGAGCAAATTGGACGCGCTAGGAACTACAGCTACTTACTCATACGATGCATTGAATCGTTTAACAAGCGTTGTAGTTCCGGATGAAGCTATAACGTTCACGTACGATTCTGGTTCGAATAACAAGGGTCGTCTGATGTCAATATCCGATGACTCAGGTAGCACAAGTTGGACTTATACGAGCTTGGGGAGAGTTGCAGGAAAGGCGCAAGCGATGGGAGTGACGAAGGCGATTGGGTATGGTTACAACGCCTCTGGGCAGCAAACAACCATTACTACTCCGTCCGGGCAAGTATTAACTTACAGTTATGCCAACAATCAGATTTCGGGGATTGTATTAAACTCACTTACTACGTTGGTATCGAACGTAACGTATGATCCCTTTGGGCCCGTAAACGGGTGGGAGTGGGGCAATAACACCCTAGCGGTTAGGGCCTACGATCAAGATGGGCTCATCACAGATATCGATAGCGCAGGGCTGTATGAGTATTCCTACGATGATGCATTTCGAATTGTCGCATTGGACGACAACGACGATGCAAGCCGAAGCTGGACGTACGAATACGACGCACTAGATCGCCTGATTGAGGCGAATAAGTCGAGTCTAATACAGACATGGACGTATGACGCTAACGGGAACCGTCTAAGTCAGGGAGGAACCATCAATTCGACTTATACAGTGTCAAGTGCGAACAATAGCTTAGTAGGTGTTACCGGTTCGCTCAGTCGCACTTACAGCTATGACAATGCGGGCAATACGACGGGCTACAGCGGCATCACGTTTACGTATAGCGACTCTGGAAGGCTGACCGCTGTTTCCGGTGGTGCCAGTGCGACCTATGCCGTGAATGCCCTCGGTCAGCGGGTCAAGAAGGTGACGGGCGGCAACACTACCTACTTCGTCTATGACGAGGGTGGTCACTTGATCGGGGAGTACGACGGCTCCGGGAGCCTCATCCAGGAGACCGTGTGGCTGGATGACATCCCAGTTGTCACTCTGCGCCCCAATGGCAGTGGCGGAGTGAACGTGTTCTACGTCCACACCGACCATCTCAACACGCCGAGACGAATCAGCCGCCCGAGTGACAATGTGGTGATCTGGCGCTGGGACTCGGATCCATTCGGCAGCACTGCGGCCAATCAGGACCCGGACAGCGACTCAACCAACTTCGTCTACAACCTTCGATTCCCGGGACAGTACTACGATGCCGAGACCGGTCTCAATTACAACTACTTCAGAGACTATGACTCGCAGACTGGGCGCTACATCCAAAGTGATCCCATAGGCTTAGCCGGCGGTCTAAACACGTACGGATACGTGTTTGGAAATCCGAATTTGTATTTTGATCCGTTCGGGCTGAAAGTTTACCTTTGTCGACAGCCGGCATTTGGTTACATGCCTGTAGACCATGAATGGATTAAAACTGGCTCTCGAGAAGCGGGCATGGGTGGCACCAGAGGTAACGTCCCGGGAAATCAGAGCGGTGATATGCCAGGTGACACGGTACAAATTACTGATCATACGGGACGAAGCCAAGAGCAATCAGCGAGCTGTGAGGCCGTTCCGAATGTTAACGAAGACAAAGTCAACGAAATGTTGCAAGTTGGTACCCCACTAGGACGTTGGGGACCTACAAATCACTGTCAAACGTTCACGCGCTATGCGCTTAGCAGTGCGAGAAATAGACCCGGCGCGACGGGATCTTGGGGAAGCCGCGGTGCAACAGGGCGTTGGTGACGTGCAGCTTAGATCTGGACCCAATTGCCATATGAGAACATTCGTTGTGGCTACCTGCTTGATCATCGCTGGCTGTGATTCAGAACTCGCTCAGAATCAAGTCTTCGAAGGTACTAAGTTGGACTGCCCATCGCCAGCAGTGGCGCAGTTTGAGCCTTGGGGAAAAGCAGGAACCCAACAAATATGCAAAATTAAGCACGGACCATTCGAAGCCTGGGAAAGTGGCTATCTCCATTTAAAGGGAGAGTATGAGAATGGAAAAGAAGCGGGAGTTTGGATTTGGTATGGCAAGGACGGTAATGTTGAGCGCACCGTCGATTATTCCGGCCGATAGGTTTCCGTGGGAAAACATGCCAATGGATCAATTCCGATGGTCGCTCTTTCCCAGACAACTTGGAATTGATTGGTCGTAAGGCGGAGCAAGACGCCCCTTGCAAGCGGGGTGTTTCCACTTTTGCTTCCAAACCACCTTTATCCAGCATCATCCAGCGTCGGTTTCCGCGCCATCGCGCTGGCCTAAGTGGTTGAATACATCTCCTTGAATGATGCTGGATGTGTGTCTAAAACGCTTGAAAATGAGTTGATCGAGCAGCGGTGCAAAAGTCCGTGTATCGCCCTTCTCCCTTTCGGGCGATTTTTCAGGCCCTATATTGCTTAAGTAGCGTCGATCTTCGAGGGGCAAAAAGAAGGTTGCTACGGCCTTTGCAGTTCTCTTACTGAATGCAATGAGAAATTTTGACAGTTATCGTCGTTGACACTAGCGCAATTTGCTAGTTTCCAATAGATGCTTTCTTTGATGCGATTGCTCTGATTTCCTCCGAGGACCTTAACAGTCAGGCGCAGGTCCTCAAGGAAAAATGCTACGTGCCCGAATCCAGAGCAATTCTCATGCGAGTCCATCCGGTTAAAAACGGCTACGTTTCCAGTCCGTGGTGCATCGGTTTCACTCCCAAGGCAACGGAATGTGCCCGAGCTTGTTGAATAGGTTCCGGCATAGCCGGCGCGCATCATGCACCAATTCATGAATGCCGCACACCACGGTGTCTGATCAGCCGTGTTTTCCGTTGAAGATGTGGCCATAGCAAAAAAAGCGATGATCACCGGATTTTCTCTGTCGCCTGGCCATTCTGCGTTGTACGGAAAAGATTCGATCTCAGGACTGACGCGCGTTAGGCTTTCGAAGTATCGGGCAACCTCAATCGGCTCGCAGTCGTAAGGAGCGTCGGCGAGAATCTCCAATGCATCTGAGTTTTCACGGTCAGTACTTGGAGTCGATTTCTTAAGAAAACCACGGACCCAGCTTACTCGGGAGGAACTAAAGAGCGCGGGAGAAATCTTCATTAGCATGGAAAATCTCCCCTATTAGTTGTTGATCTCTTGTGACTATATTGAAAGGCATTTGGTCTTCACGTCTTGGGCAGCCTCACTGTTTAAATCCAGGAATAAAGTTAAGGGTGGCAAACCGTACGCCTGACCTGAGATGTCCAAAATCTCGCCAGCCTTTTTTGCAGCACCTTCGGCTTCAGTGATTCCCTGCAAAGTCGAACCGACCAGCGTCATCTGAGTCTTGAAGATATCGACAACATCTTTTGTTCTGCTGGTGAGCGCTGACTGTAGAGTGTCGAACAAATTTCTATACGCTTCCTCCAACTCTCCGGGGAGTCGCGCTTCCGCAGCTGTCAGCGTGGATGAATACGTTATGGACTGGTTGATCGCGAAGCTCACGAGTGGGTCTAGTTTTAGATTCGAACGGTAGCTCTCTAGTAATGTCTGCGTTGATGAGGCGCGGCTTGTTGAGAATCTAAAGAACGAATTTTGATCGTTGAAATTAAAGTTACCGAGTCCTTGTCGTAGGGTCTGAACTGAAGTCGCTGCGTCAAGGATGCATTGGATAGCAGTTAGGCCGGTAGTTAATACCTGATGAGTCCCTTTGGTATCGGCGAGGGAAGTGAAGCCCGCTAGTACCGCAACCCCTAAAGCAACGCTCTTGACGGGACCATCGGTGGATGCATTCGCATCCGACTTTAGAAGCCTGGCACCAGCGAAGCCGCCGCCTGCTAATGCCAAATATTCGGCCGATCGTTGGAATTTGCTAACAGAAACCTGGCCGTTATTGAGCGTGTAGCGCAGCTTAGCGAAGCACTCGCGAGCTTTTGAAATCCGAAGGCCCGCATTCTGTGTAACGTCAGGTGTGTAACAAGCATCGGTGGGGTCGACCTTGCCAAGACTTGGATAAATGCTCATACAGCCTGAGCTGGCGAGTAGAGCAAGCAAGATCGAAAGCGCACCACTCACGCGCCTAAATGCAGTAGGTCTCCAAAACCGAGCAATGTTGTCCATAGCCCTTCTTCCTTGAATGGAGAGTTGTAACTCTTACATAAAGGTAAATGGCATTCCAGCAATTTGCGAACTATTCGTAGCTGTCATTTACGGGGATGGCGCGAAGTCGCAAAGTTTCCACTTTTGTTTCCAAACCACCGTAATCCAGCGTGATCTAGCAGCATCGTCGAGCTGTTCAGAGCCGCCATAACTATCTGATTTCATTATCTTAGGTGACGTAGGGTGGCTGCCAAAATCGCTTGAAAATCCGCGTGTCGTTGGTTCGATTCCGACCCCGGCCACCACCCTCGCTTCTGTTCGTTGACCATTGGTCAAACTCTCGTCGCGAGGGTATCTGGCCGTGGTCTCGCATCGAACCGTCGGTTCGCGCATGGCCACGCGGCCCAACCCCGACCACAAACCAGGGTCTCGAATCGAACTCCGTTCGCCCACAACCGACAGCCCGGCCTTAGGCGGCATATGTTCTGCATAGAGAACCTAAACTGATTGTTCTACAAGTAAAACATTATCGTTTGTTCTATTTATGGAACTTCCATGGGATGTTTCAAATTGAAGAACATCGCAATCCGCACAACCCGGGCACTGGGATCCGCTGTAAAGGCGCGGCGACTCGAACTCGGCTGGTCTCAAGCCAAGCTGGCCGATCACTTACGCGTGCAGCGTCAATGGGTCATCCGACTGGAGGCCGGCGGCGATGGCGCGGAAATTGGTACGGTGCTCAGGGCGCTGAATGCTCTTGGACTATCCATTGTGATCGGCAACGAACCATGGAATACCAGCGAGCGATCTGCCCCTGCTGCGAACCTGGATGAAGTGTTTGCACGCTTGAAGAGGTACGAATCTCTCCCTATCCCCGGCTCGCCCTCCAAACCTGGCGGCAGGAAGTCCGCGGAAAAGAAGTAATCCTCGCGATTCGGGTTTGAGTCTCACCACTGCGCAAGGCAGTGGTCCGTTGATCCGGCATACCCGAATAGGGTATGTTAATACCCAATATGGGTATATCAGCAAATCGCAGGTCAAAGCCCGTTGCGACGCGGCGGGGTGTTAGCGAGAACATCAGTCTCGCCGATGCCTTGTTCACCGGTACGCAACAACGGGTGCTTGGCTTGCTGTTCGGTCAGCCCAGACGCAGCTATTACGCGACCGAGATAATCGGTTTGGCGGGCGGGGGTTCCGGAGCCGTCCAGCGAGAGCTGGCGCGCCTGGCGCAAAGTGGGCTGGTAACGGTGCGCGCCATAGGCAACCAGAAGCATTATCAGGCCAACCCAGAATCCCCGTTGTTTGCCGAACTTTCCGGTATTGCTCAAAAGACGGTTGGTCTGGCGGAACCGTTGCGTGACGCTTTGCATCCGCTTGCGCCCCAGATCCTCGCCGCGTTTGTATATGGTTCCATCGCCAAGCGACAAGACGTTGCGGCCAGCGACATCGATCTGATGGTGATCAGCGATAGCTTAAGTTATGGCGACGTTTTCGCGATCGTAGAGACGGTGAGCACGCGTTTGGGACGATCGGTGAATCCGACGATCCTGACCCGCAAAGAGTTGGCCAAGCGCGTGAAAGCAGACAATGCCTTTGTGTCGCGGATCATATCGCAACCCAAGATTTGGTTGATCGGCGGCGAAGATGACCTCCGCGTTTGAAAATCTTTGCGGGCCTGGCAAGCCGCTAAAAGCGGAGCCCCCGGATGCAAACGAGTTTGCAGGTCTGCTGCGTTCAGGCAAGGCACGCTTGAAAGATGCGAGCACGAAGGACCTGGCTCTGGAAAGCCGCTTTGACCTGGCCTACAACGCTGCGCACGCATTGTGCCTGGCCGCGCTGCGTTGGCACGGATATCGTTCCGCGAATCGCTACCTCGTGTTCCAGTTGCTGCCCTCGACGCTTGGATTAGGGCCCGAAGTGTGGCGTGTCCTTTCAAAGTGTCATGACATCCGCAACGTCGGCGAGTACGAAGGTGCTCTTGACGTTGACGAGCGCATCGTCACGGACCTGATCACCGCCTGTACGGCGGTAGCCGCCAAGGTGGATGCGTTACCTCCGATAGGCACGAGATGAATTCTATCCTGCGCATTCGACGCGCGAATGGGCTATTCGGTCGGAGACCCGACAAATTTATTTCGTGATCGTCAGCCCCCCGGGGAATCGGGGCAAAATCCGGGGCAACCGGAATTTCAGGGAGTGACGAGCAGACTGCAAAAGCTGTGAAACGGGCAAATGCAGATTCCACATCGTCGCACAGAATGGCAATTACTCATGGCGCAGTGCGCCAACCGGCTTCGCCCGCGAGATGAGTAAGGCATGAGCCGCCACGCTTCCGAGAGCGATGACGAGCGCCAATGCTCCTGCGACTATGAATGCCGAAAGCCCGAGTTCGATCCGATAGGTGAAGCTGTCGAGCCAACTCGTCATCACGATATAGGCTACTGGCCAGGCGATGAGGTTGGCAATGAGTACCGGGCGAGTGAACTGCCATCCCAGCAGAATAATAATGTCCGAGCGCATGGCGCCCATTACCTTTCGTAAGCCGATCTCCTTCGTACGCCGTTCTGCGGCAAACATGGCAAGCCCCAGGATACCCAAAGACGCCAGCGCGACCGCCACGCCAACGAACACAGAAAGTATAGTTGACTGCGTCGCAAGGTCTTCATAGAGATCGTTCATGTACTGGCTGAGAAATCTCCCTTCAAACGGTGTGGGCTGCTGCAAAGCCCAAATGTCGGAGACGGCCTCCAGACCATCTTGGATAGCCCCGCTCCTGAACTTTAGTACGAGGACCGTTGCAAACATGGGGTCGAGGTAGTATGCCGTAGGCCAGATAGCTTCGCGGACCGAACCAATGGAGGAGTCCGGCACAACCCCGACGATCTCGGAACTCATTGGTCCCTGCAACTTAAGTTCGCCATCGATACTCGCAAGCCGCGTCCATTGCGAAAACTCACCGATCGCTTCAGTCGGCGAAGAAAAACCAAGGGCCCGAGCACCTGTTTCATTGATTACCAGGGCAGGGTTCCCAGCGACTGCATTGCCGTTCCGAAGCAAATTGTCCGCGCCACGCTCCGCGGAGAGCAAGCGTCCGGCGATCGGCTGGATGCCGAATACGTCGAAGAATGCAGGATCAATTGGCGCAGCTCGTGCTGCAACGATGCCGCTGGATGGTAGTGAAAGTATAGCGCCCATGTTCCCGAAGGTCAGCGACGAAGCAGAACCGCAGCTCGCAGAACGGACGGCTTCAATCGTACGAATGGACTCCACCAATGCGCTCGAGCAGGTGACCGATCTTCCTCCGAGAAAGATCTCTTCAGTCGGCAAGCGCAGATGATCCTCAATGGCGTACTGGGTCTGGCGATAGATGGTGAGAGTCGCGACGACGAGAGCAATTAGCGTAGCGAACTGAAAGACTACAAGCGTCTGACCCAACCAGCGAGACCTGACAACACTAGTCGTAGTGCCTTTAAGTACACTATTGGGCATGAAGCGTGATAGATGGAGTGCGGGGTACGCGCCCGACGCCAGCCC
>JANNON010000001.1:0-9492 GCA_031399105.1 Blastocatellia bacterium
ACAGCGAATACATCACCCTCGCTAAGGCTGTTTATCCCATGTGGGCTGAACTCGAAGCTGAATCGGGTGAGCGCCTGCATGTAAATACAGGTGGGCTAGACTTTGGGCCTGCGGGCGACCCAATGCTGGAAAACACCTTCGAGAGCGTCATTACACACCCCCGCACGGGTGAAGAGGTGTGGTTTAACCAGGCTCCACAATTCCATCCTTCCGACTATCCCACCAGCATCTACGAGTCGATACTCGACTCCTATCGCGGCAAGGAGGATGAGCTACCTCAGACTTCTCTCTTCGGTGACAACAGCCCGATAGATATCTCGAAGTTGAAGCACATTCGGGAAACGATGTTTCAAGAAGCAACCGTGTCTCCCTGGCGACAGGGAGATGTGGTGATGGTGGACAACGTGCTTGTTTGTCATGGCCGAATGCCTTTCTCAGGTCCGCGAAAAATCTTATTGGCAATGTCCGGCAACTAGTATGAGTTACGAGAGCGTGCAAGAGATGTTTAGCCGCATGGCGGCGGAATTCGGGCCGCAAGCGGCTATTGAGCGCGGCAAACGCCGGGTGACCTATGCCAACCTGGAAGCGGAGTCTAACCGGTTGGCGAATTTCCTGCTCCAGGCAGGTGTCGATAAAGGCACCATGGTCGGGCTCTTGACCGACGATCCGGTGCAGATCATCACGGGCATTCTGGGTGCGCTGAAAGCCGGTGCGGTGTTTGTGCCGTTGGATCCGACTTTTCCGGAAGGCCGCCTGCGGATGATGAGCGAGCGAGTCGAAGCGCAATGGTACGTCAGCGAAACGAGGCACCTGGAAAAGCTGAGCCACTTGCGCACGTCTGCGAATGGCAGCGCACGAGTAATTTGTTTGGATGGACGCGCGGCGAGTGAATATCCGGGGCTGGAAGTGATGACGACTTACGAGCAGTTTCAGGTAACGGACTCGCTGGATTTGCCGGGTAGTCCCGAAGCGCCCTGCTCAATCTACTTCACTTCGGGATCGACCGGCAGACCGAAAGCGATCCTTGGAAGACTGAAGGGGATCGACCACTTCATGCGCTGGGAGATCGAAGCCGTGGGCGCCGGACCGGGTACACGCGTGAGCCAACTGGCCTCTCCGTCATTTGACGGATTTTTGAAGGACGTGTTTGTCCCGTTGTGTGCCGGCGGAACGGTCTGCGCGCCCGAAAGCAGGGACGTAATTCTTGATGCCGGGAGACTGGCCGAGTGGTTGGATACCGAACGGATTGAGGTGTTGCACTGCGTGCCATCACTATTCCGTTCTTTGCTTAACGAAAGACTGGACAGTCATTTCTTTAAAGCAATGAGGTACGTGGTGCTGACTGGCGAGCCGTTGTATCCGGCTGACGTGAAGCGCTGGATCGAAACATTCGGCGAGCGGATTAAACTGCTGAACATCTATGGGACCACAGAGACGAGTCTCTCGAAGCTTGCTTATGAAGTGAGACCTGAAGATGTGGAGCGACCGTCGATCCCCGTGGGCAAACCGATCAAGGGTTCGGCGGTGATGCTTATGGATGCCGCGGGTAAACCTTGTCGTCAGGGTACAGTCGGCGAGATATACATTCGCACTCCCTATCGCTCCTTTGGCTACTATGGAGATCCGGAACTTACCGGCCAGGTATTTGTCCAGAATCCTTTCAGCAAAGACTTCAACGATCTCGTCCACAAAACCGGCGACTATGGAAGGTTGTTGGAAGATGGCAACCTTGAACATCTGGGACGGCGCGACCAACAGGTCCAGATTCGGGGCGTCAGAGTCGAACTGGGCGAGATTGAAAATCTGCTGCGCGCCCATTTTGCGGTGGCGGACGTAGCAGTGGTTGACCGCGATGACGCTGAAGGCAATAAGTTTTTGGTGGTCTACCTCACGTTGACCAACGGGACCGGCAGCGATCATTTGCGTGAGTACCTGGCTGAGCGGCTGCCGCCGGCCATGTTGCCTTCGGCTTTCGTCGAACTGGAACAACTACCGCGTACCTTAAACGGCAAGATTGATCGAAAAGCACTCCCGGCGTTAGCACTGATACCTGCGAAGCGCGAGCATGAAGCGGGAACCCTCACGCCAATCGAGGAGATCCTGTCGGGCATCTGGTGCGAAGTGTTGCGTCTGCCGGAAGTCAGTCGTGAAGGAAATTTCTTTAATCTCGGAGGCCACTCACTACTCGCCACCCAGGTGATTCACAGGATTCGAGACGCCTTTAAGATCGAACTGCCTGTCCGCAGCGTCTTTGAATCTCCGACCGTCGCCCAACTTGCCGTGCTGATTGAGACAGAGCTTAGCGAGGGCAATCTAAGTACAGCGTCACCCATCGAGCCAGTTCCGCGCGACGGCAAGTTGCCACTTTCGTTTGCCCAGCAACGTCTTTGGTTCCAGGAGGAACTCGCGCAAGGCACGTCTATCTTTCACATAGACCTCGGGATGAGATTGGCTGGGCCCTTGAACTGGGCCGCGCTCGAGCAGACCTTTAACGAGATTTGTCGCAGGCACGAGAACCTTCGCACGTCTTTTCCGGTCATGGACGGGGAATTGGTGCAGATTGTTCACCCGTTCTCAAGGCTATCGCTGCCGGCCGTTGACCTCAGCCATTTGGGCGATGCTGAACGGGAAGCGATTGACGCAAAACTCGCCCGGGAAGCACTGGACGAACCGTTCGATTTAGAGACTGGACCACTGGTTCGCCTCGCCATGATCCGTCATTCAGATCAGAAACACTCGGTCCTATGTGTGTTACACCACATTGTTAGCGATGGATGGTCCCGCGGCATACTGATCAGAGAAGTATCGGCCCTTTACCAGGCATACAGCCGCGGCGAGTCATCGCCTTTGCCAGAATTAAAAGTGCAGTACGGTGACTTTGCGGTCTGGCAAAGAGAACGACTGCAAGGGGAGACGCTCGAACGCGAACTGACATTCTGGAAAGAACAATTGGCGGGCGCGCCGCCATTGCTCGACTTGCCTACCGATCGTCCACGACCGCCCGTGCAGACTTATCGTGGCGCCGCTGAACGGTTCGCGTTGTCACCGGAGCTTTCACAACGACTGAAAGTGTTGAGTCAGAAGCACGGCACGACGATGTTTATGTTGTTGCTAGCTGCCTTTCAGACACTGCTTTTCCGGTACACCAACGAGGACGACATCGTAGTCGGCACCACAGTGGCTAACCGCGAGAGATCGGAGATTGAGCCCCTGATCGGTTTCTTTGTGAACATGTTGGCACTGCGCGGCGATTGCTCGGGTAACCCGCCGTTTTTGGAGTTGCTAAACCAGATACGGGAAACCACGCTTCGCGCTCACGCTCATCAGACAGCGCCTTTTGAGAAACTTGTCCAGGAACTGCGGCCGAAGCGGAACCCCGGCTACCTGCCGCTGTTTCAGGCGGTCTTCAGTTTTCACAACCAGCCTACCTTAACGGAGCTGACGCTTTCCGGCATGACGCTGAGTGTTCTGCCGATGGAAGTCACTACTTCGCAGATCGATCTGTTGCTTGATCTCTATGAGGCTTCGGAGGGACTACAAGGAGCGGTTCAGTACAATGCCGATCTTTTTTGATCGGACAACCATCGTCCGAATGATTGCGCATTTCCGAAATCTCCTGGAGGCGATCACCGCCCATCCGGATCAAAGACTTTCAGACTTGTCGATGCTCAGCGTTGAGGAAACGGAGGAACTCGCTGCCTGGGGTCAGACCCAGACTGAATCCCGGCGAGACATCTGCATCCACCAACTGATCGAAGCACAAGTGAAAGCTACGCCCGATGCGATAGCGGCAGTATTCAGGAGCGAACTTCTGAGTTACGCCGAACTCAACCGGAGGGCTAACCAACTGTGTGACCACTTGCGGATGGAAGGAGTTAGGCCGGGCGATCTTGTCGGGGTCTGTTTGGAGCACTCGTTTGAGGAGCTGATCGGGCTGTTGGCAGTGCTCAAGGCCGGAGCTGGTTATGTTGCGTTGGATCCGGAGCATCCGCCCCAACGCCTTGCCTTTGCGCTGACGGACGCAAAGGTGGCAGCAGTTCTAACGCAGCAGAAGTTTGCCGATTCGCTCTCCGGTTCGGGACAGCGAGTCATCTCTCTGGATCGCGACTGGTCTACTATTTCGCAGCAACCCGATCTGGACCATCAGGTTAATGTAAACCCCGATAGTTTGGCTTACGTCATATACACTTCGGGTTCCACCGGAGAACCGAAGGGCGTGGGAATCTCCCACCGGTCTCTCGTTAACTACGTCTCATGGGCAGATGATGTCTACCTGCGAGGTGACAATCTGGCATCCGCGCTCTACTCCTCGCTCGCTTTCGACCTGACTGTGACGTCCATCTACGTACCATTAATCACAGGAAACAAGATCGTGATCTTCCGCGGAGGGCCGAAAGGCGCCCAGATAGAGGAGATAGTCGCCGACGAGCAGGTTGGAATAGCCAAGCTGACGCCGAGTCATCTGACTTTGATCAAAGATAGAGACAACCGGCAAAGCAGCGTCAAGCGATTTATCCTTGGCGGTGAGGCGCTGGGAACGCAACTGTCGCGGCAGGTCGCTGAGAGTTTCGGCGGGAACGTTCAAATATTTAACGAGTATGGGCCAACCGAAGCGACGGTGGGGTGCATGATCTACAAGTACGACGCGCTCAACGATACGGGCGAAAACGTACCCATCGGAAAACCCGCTGCCAACGTTAATCTTTACGTGCTGGACAGATGGCTGCAACCAGTGCCGACGAACGTGAAAGGCGAATTGTTTATCTCCGGTCGTGGTTTGGCCCAGGGTTATCTACAGCGCCCATGGCTCACGGCTGGCAGGTTCATACCCAACCCATTCGTGTCCGGAGAGCGAATGTATCGGACTGGCGATCTCTGCCGTAGACTGCCGACGGGTGACCTCGAATACCTGGGCCGTCAGGATGAACAGGTGAAGTTTCACGGCCATCGAATCGAACTGAACGAGATTCGCTGGGCACTAAAAAAACATCATCTGGTTAGGGACTGCGCCGTGCTTATCAGGAAGGACCAGGGTGGCCACGATGTGCTGGTGGCTTATTACGTTTCACGGCAGGAGCTCGATTCAGTTCAACTGCACCAATTCCTGTCAGAAATGCTCATCGCCGAAACAATTCCAAACTTCTTCGTGCATTTGAGTAAGCTGCCGCTGACGCTCAACGGCAAGATCAATTATGAAGCCCTGCCGTCACTTGAAGAGACGAAACAGCGAATGCCTCGCGTGTACACGCCTGCGCGTACACCGCAGGAAGTGAGTCTCGCTGCCATCTGGTCGGAAGTCTTGTCACTCGAACGCGTCGGCATTGAGGAGCATTTCTTCGACCTCGGAGGGCATTCGCTCCTCGCCGCCCAGATCATTCATCGAATAAACCAGGCTTTCGACATCGATCTGCCGATGCGTGTGATATTTGATCAACCGACAATTGCTGGGCTCGCATTGTCGATAGAAGAAGCGCTCATAGAGAAGCTGGAGGCAGCTTCGGAGCTAGTTTGATCCCGCCTGCCTTAATCCCTTAAAAGGAAAATTTCATCATGATCAGTGACGATACCATCAGCGGTAACGGTAATCATCAACCGGCCGCGAAGCTCTCACGCAGGGCCAAGAAGGGCCGTGTGAATATCATGGGGATCTCAGCCGGTTACCACGATTCCGCTTGCACTCTGCTGCAGGATGGAGTCCTGGTCGCCGCTGTTCAGGAAGAACGATTCTCAAGGGTTAAGAATGACAGATCCTTTCCCGGTCGCGCTTTCCTCTACTGCCTCCAGGAGGGCGGAATCACAATCGCGGATGTGGACGCCATTGGCTACTATGAAGATCCATGCCTGAAGCTCGGCCGGCAGATCTGGATGGGGTTCATGCCGAACCTTCCCGCGGCGCGCCGGGATTCGATCCTTGATCGGATGTCCCGAACGCAACCCCCACAAATGATTGCAGACATTTTGGGCTACGAAGGGCGCGTCGAGGTATTCGATCACCACCTTTCCCACGCCGCCAGCAGTTACTACTTCTCTGGTTTCGAGGACTCCGCCATTCTGACGGTTGACGGCGTCGGCGATTGGGCGACTACCACATATGGCTACGGCAGAGGTCCAAACATCGAACGCTTCGAACAGGTCGACTTCCCGGATTCGCTAGGCTTCTTCTACAGCGCCATCACTGGATACCTCGGTTTTGAAGTTAACGAAGGTGAGTACAAAGTGATGGGTCTGGCGCCTTACGGCGAGCCGGATTACGCCGATCAGATTCGTAAGTTGGTCGACGTCACTTCTGAAGGTCAATACCGCCTCAACATGAAATACTTCGGTTTTCTATCCGAAGACCGCATGTACACCGACGAACTGGTGACCTTGTTGGGCCAACCTCCGCGGGATCCGGAGTCGGAACTTACTCAATTCCATATGGACGTCGCGCGAAGCGTACAGGTAGTGCTCGAAGAAATACTGCTCGAAAAAACTCGCTATCTGCACACGAAGTACCCGAGCGAAAACCTGTGCATGGCCGGTGGAGTGGCGCTGAACGTTGTGGCGAATGGAAGGTGCCTCAGGGAGGGGCCGTTCAAGCGGCTCTTCGTGCAACCGGCTGCGGGTGATGCCGGTGGGGCTGTGGGGGCTGCGGCCCTGGCCCATGTTCGGGTAACAGGCGAGCCGCCACTCGTCAAGCAAATGGAGCACGTTTACCTTGGCCCAGGCAATTCAGTGTCCGATGCGTTCAGGTTCCTGGAAGCGTCCTCAGCCAAGTTTCAGGACTTTCGCGGCAGGGAAGACGATCTGATCAGTTATACGGTTGACTGCCTGCTTGATGGAAAGGTAATAGGCTGGGCTCAGGGACGGATGGAGTTTGGGCCGCGAGCCTTGGGCGGACGATCGATTCTTGCGGATCCCCGCCGGCCTGAGATGCGTGATCGCATTAACGCGCTGGTGAAAATGCGAGAAGCCTTTCGCCCGTTTGCTCCGGCTGTGTTGGAGTCGGAGTATCAAAACCATTTCTCTCTTGATCACGCGTCACCGTTCATGCTGGAAACCTGTGACGTAATCTCACCGATCGACCTGCCATCCATTACACACATCGACGGCTCAGCGCGTATTCAAACAGTCAATGGAAATTCCAATCCTCGTTTTTTCAAACTGCTCACAGAGTTCTACCGGCGGAGTGGCTGCCCCATCATCCTGAATACGTCATTCAACCTGCGGGGTGAGCCAATCGTGTGCACCCCCGCCGATGCGGTTAAATGTTTTAGCCGTTCCCAGATCGATCTACTTGTGGTTGAAGACTTCGTCCTCGATCGATCGGGCATTCCGTCTTTCTGGGAAGGCTTGGGCCATTTCGCTGGCAAGGCACTGCCGGATAAGAACCGGGTGGTTGAACATTCGGTCTACACAATGCTCTAAACCATTTGAAAGAGAGTTCACGCCATGGAACGCCCGCCTGAATCTTTGAAATCTTTTGCCGACCGTATTGCGCGATCCGCAGGCTCCGAGGAGGCGGCCGAGATTATTCGCCTGCTCTGGACTTCCGGTTTGACCGGAGAAAGTGCGAGCAAACGTGCCGCTGATGACACTCCTTCCACGCTCGACGCAAGCGAGCCACTAGTGCCCCCCAGGCTATCCAGGCACATCGGGATCTGGGAGCGAAGAATAGAAAACGGTAAGACCTGCTTCGTTCGCCGGATCGAGACCATGGAACAGTGGCACTTCTGGGCTAATGTCGGACGCATTGAGGCCAAGGGATCCAAACTGCGCGTCCTATTCATAGGCGAGTCGGTGGCACGTGGATATCTCTACGATCCGGGTTTCACGCCTGCCTTAGCTTTACAAATGGTTCTGGAAGAGCAGTTTGGCAAGGATCAGATTGAGGTTATTGATCTCGCCCGGACCAATCTGGCTTTCGAGCTTAGAGAACTCTCCCTGGCGGCTCTCCAGCTTGAGCCCGATATAGCAATAATCTTCGCCGGCAATAATTGGGACAAAAAGACATCGCTGCCGACCTTTGCCGATATCGCCGAAATGGACAAGGCGATAGCGACAGACGGTATGGTTGGAGTAAAGCGCGTTTCCGACCAGTACATCGCCAGGACAGCGAAGACCATCGTCAGCGATATAACCACGGAGTACAAGAGCAGTGGTATCCCGCTCATTTGGATAATTCCCGAGTTCAATCTTGCCGACTGGCGCGAGCCATTTACCAATGCTCCATACCTCCCGGACAACCTGAACCGGGAGTGGATCACGGTGATGAAAGAAGCTCGGAAAGCTCTTAACGAGGGCAACCCTGTCAAGGCGGAGGAGCTAGCGGCAAGAGCGGTCGAGATCGACCAGGGAGTCTGCGCGGCGTCCTATTACATTCTGGCGGATTGCCGTCGACTGGCGAACGACGTCGAGACTGAAAGGAAATATCTGGAATTGGCACGTGACGCGCAAAGCTGGGATAACTCCATCATGTATATACCCAAGCCTTACGCGATAGTGCAGCAGATTCTGCGTGAAGAATTGCCCAAACAAGACGTTCAAGTAATCGATTTGCCGGCGCTCTTTAAGCAGCATCTGAATGGCGAAATACCCGGCGTTCGGATGTTCATCGACTATTGTCACATGACTACCGAAGGGATTCAGATCGCAATGGGCGCAGCCGCCTCAGGTGTGCTGCGCGCCTTAAAGGGAGTCGAGCAACCTTGGTACACCCTGGTGGGCGACCACATTGCACCCTCGCCAGAGACCGAAGCAGAGGCATCGTTCCTTGCCGCGATTCACGACGCGCACCGATACCAGGCATACGATATGGTCCGCCATTTTTGCGCGCGAGCACTCAAGCATTCGCCGCACATTGCCGACCTAATGCTCAATTACGTAGACCTTCAGGTTCTAAACAAGGCTCCGCTACGCATGAGTGAAGCGGAATTACGGATCTTTAATGTGGGCTCGCCGTTAGTTCATCGCTATCTATTTCCCAATAACGACAAACGGCTCGACAAAATACTTCTGACGGCGATTGTCGATGCGCTCGAGGAGGCTGGAACTCCAGCTCGGGAACGGCTCGAAAGACTGTACCGCGAGGAACACAGTGCAACGATTGCTGAGGCCAATCTGCTGAGTCCCTACTATTTCATGTCGGCCGGGCAGCCGCATGAATACGAAGCGATAATGTGGCCCGTGGCCCGTGTGGATTTCGACCCACGGTATTACAGGGCCTACTGGCCCGACTCGAGGTTCATCTTTATCGGCGAAGCGGGTTACCCACTGAACCTTTCCCTGACTTGCCGGCTCCCAAGACTCTCACTGGAAGAAGGGAAGATCTCAGTTTCGTGCAACGGAAAGCCTCAGGTTGAAATAACTATTAGCAAGGAGTGGAGCTCCTGGGACATTAGCGTTCCGGCCGACGCCACCCGGGACGGGGTTAATGAGATCGAGGTGCATTGGCCCATACCGGAGTTTCGGACGGATGATGCACTCCGCGAAGTGACTACCAAACTGTGTCAG
>JANNON010000021.1:0-4950 GCA_031399105.1 Blastocatellia bacterium
CCACTGAGGACCCCCAGTGAAGATGCTCGTGCTTCAATTGGGCCACGCGCTGACGCGCGTGGAAACGACTCTTCCGCAGTCAGGGTGCATCCACGGATCAGCGCTTCAATTGGGCCACGCGCTGACGCGCGTGGAAACGTGCTATAGTCGCGCGCCTTAAGGAGAGGAAAGTAATGCTTCAATTGGGCCACGCGCTGACGCGCGTGGAAACGCGGCATCATCGCGTCTGCAAAGAACTTTGTAGTCAAGCTTCAATTGGGCCACGCGCTGACGCGCGTGGAAACGGGCGACTCATCTGCCACCGCTCAAGGCAGTAATCCTCGCTTCAATTGGGCCACGCGCTGACGCGCGTGGAAACAGCTCGCATTCTAAGCCTAATAGAGACAGCCGTTTGTAGACGACTTTTCGAGCGCCAACCGCTTGAGGATCTAATTGTCGATCGCACACACATGGGTGTTCCGTCTAAACTTCATATTCAGAGCAGATAGACCCCGCGAGTCCTTCTCGTGAGCGGACTCATCGGGAACGCGCTCGCGAGGCCCTAGACGATTACGGTTCGACGTTCAAGTCTTTCTTTCTTCATTCGCCGTCCTACTGTCTCAATGCTCTGACTACCGCGGCCGTCAGCTGGGCCGATATCGATGAGCATTACCTGATCCTGGCGATGGTCGATAATTTCAGCCAAGTCCGCGATCAGCATTATACGGGCTGAGGACGAAAGGTCACAGCAAAACACAGAGTATTGCAGCGGTTCCCCGTAACCAAGCATTGTCTTGTGAACTCGCCGCAGGCGCTTGGGATCGGCAATGTCGTAACTCACAATGTAGCGAATACGCATCAGTCCCTACCTCGTGCAGAAAGGCTCATAACCTGGAATCTCTCCCAGGAGAAATCGGGCAAGAAGCCTGGCCTGAACCTCAAACACCCGCCGATAACTGATGGAATATCCAAACCTCGGATGAGTCACTTCCGTGTCCAGCCTCCTTTCATATGCTTCCAGGACGCGCTTCCTGCCATCCGGGCGCAACGCGACTGAGCCCCCGCGCGAGATGAAATCACCAGATCGAATCTCGCCATTGTTGATCATCCCAATCACCACGGAATCGGCTATCAGCGGCCGGAATTCCTCAATCAAATCGAGCGCAAGGGCCGGTCTGCCATAGCGCGGCTGATGAAAGAAACCCAGATACGGATCGAATCCAACCCGAATCAGAGTCACCGTCAAATCCTTTGAAAGCATCGAGTATAGAAATGAGAGCAGCGCGTTGATTGGATCGCGTGGCGGTCGTCGGTTGCGCGTTTCAAGATCAATCGTGCTTTTGTCCGCGTCACTGGTCTTTAGCATGCGCGTGAAGTTTGCGAAGTATTCCCGTGCCGCCAAACCTTCAATTCCCAGTAGCTCGCCAAGACTTTCCGCGCGTTCGGCTTTGCGTCTGCTCTCGGCCAACTGATGAATGACATTATCTTTAAGTTCGCGTCCGTTCCGGCGAAGCAACGTCCGCGAATTCCGAACCTTGCCGGAAACAAACATGCGGGCCAGATACAGACAGAGCTTTGGATTCGCAGCGGCCTGAAACTGCCGGCGGCGCAGTTCGATATTCTTGTGTGGCGGTGGGGTTGTCACGGCCGTCAGCCAGCCACCATACGACAGGTGAAGAATAGTCACGTCGCGAGCGGCGAGTTCACGGAGTGCCTGAGCAGACAACTGAACGCTGCCAAACAAACTCACTTGAGAAACTTCGCGTAGACGAACCTGATTTACGACGGTCTTGCGATCACGTATCTCGAGGAGATCGCCTTTCAGCCCGACGCTGTGACCTTGCCCTTGAACGTAAAGCGCCAACTTATCGTCCCGCGCGGGGACCAGACCACGTGGCGGTTTTTCCGGTTCCAAATCCAATCCCGGCAGTGCTTGCTGTAGTTCGGTCGCGCGCAGCAGATTCACTTCGTCAGGCAGACAAATTCCTACCAGGGAGCAACGCGGGCACTTGGGTGAATTGACGAGCGGTGGAGGAATCTGACCACTCTCAGCTGTTCGCCGAGCTTCGCCGAGCAATTCCAGCGTCCGCGCAATCAAATCGGGACTAAATGAAACAGTCACGCGGTCCTGAGACTCCGCATAGTAAAGAATTCCATCGTCACAGCTATATCCGTTTTCACGCAGCAGCAGACCCTGCAGGCAGAGTTGCACACGCTCTGGTTCCCAGGAGCGTTCAGGATTATCAGGAGGCGAGCCGCGCTTATAGTCCACTGGGGTCATGCAGCCGTCTTCGCCCTCGAGCAGATCGATCTTGGCAACGGCGCCCAGCAAGTCAGAGCCAACCGATATCGATCGGGCGTGAATGCGAGCGCCCTCGCCGAAATCATCCGGTGACGGCACCGCACCCGCTTGCGTGTCCACGCGGCGATGAACAAAATTGCCCTCGAGGGTGTCCGCGCTGTGGTTCCATTCCTGCTGAACGTATTCGAGATAGAAAAGGCGCGGGCAATAAGAGAACTCGTTCACCATTCGAGCTGGGATTTGTTCGGGCGAGTCATGCGTCGAGCCGGACATAATGCACTTACCTCGATGAGAAGGTGGCCGGTTACTTTCCGTGAGCGGGCGCGTGGCGCGCGCATCGGAGTTGTCGCTGGGCCAGCAAGGATGATAGAGCCGCCTTCGGGCGGCGAGTATGAGATAAGAAAAGGTTAATCAGAGGAGAGTTTCAGGTGTGGCGCGGAAGAGTTTGTCTGAAAAAACGCCAGGGACGGAAGCGTCTCCCAGGGAGTACGCCCGGCCAGACGGGGCTTTAGCCAAAGCGGCCCGTACTCCGTGATGGAACTTGCAAGGAAAACTCTAGGATGGATTAGGTTGGCGATTTGCCGTTGCGGCCTTCGCTTATTTGCCGCTCGACAACATTGATCAGAGCGTTCAAACGTTCGTCAGTGGCCCTGCCTGCCTCACGCAGCTCGTTCAATTTTTGATCAGTCGCCAAGCCTACCTCGGTTAACTTGTCGATCTGATGCTCATGAATTTCGGCAATCGCCAGGAGCGCGCGGATGCCCTC
This sequence comes from Blastocatellia bacterium, assembly GCA_031399105.1. Classification (GTDB taxonomy): domain Bacteria; phylum Acidobacteriota; class Blastocatellia; order Pyrinomonadales; family Pyrinomonadaceae; genus PSRF01. Next base: position 3,048 of record JANNON010000021.1, read on the forward strand.
CTCGGTGCGCGCCCAGCGCTCGTCCGCTTTGGCCCAACGCTCGTCCGCTTCGGCCCATCGCTCGTCTGCCTTAGCCCAACGCACCTCGGCGTGCGCCTGTTGCTCCACGATGAAGGCCATCTGTCGTTCCATTCGCGCTCGCCAGTCTTCGGTACTCATCGCTTTTCCCTCCTCTTTTCCTACAGGGCGGTTGCGCACACATGAAGTGCTGCGAAAGATTATACTACGAGGCTTTTGAATTCTTGCTTTGGCTTCTCGGACGAAGAAGCAACAAGAGGGCATCAAGTCCCGGCTGCCGTCATGCCGCAAAGTCCCAATGTAAGCGGGGTTCACGTTTCCGCTACTCAGTTAAACGGGAAACAGCCATTGCTGTTGGCTCCGTCCATAGTTTGCATCAGAACTCGCAACATCTACTGGACTAATCAACAAGGCATGAAGAGTCCCAACCCAAAGTGGCAACCGAAGCCGACGGCGATTGGCCCGGCAACCGGTTCGGCAAACTCGATTTCGAATCCAGCCAGGCCTTTGCCTTCCGTACCTTTGAACCGGCGAGTGTGGAACTCAAGCCAACGCACCAACGGCCTGCTCACAGGCTGATAGCCTTCGACGCGCGTAATTGAAATCGGCTCCGGCAAACCTCTGGCGATGAGTTCTTGAACCAGTTGAGCTTCCGGCAGATCGCGCGGACGCGGCGGCTTACCACCTCCGCGATTCGGAAATCGCGGCAACGAAAACGGCGTCACGGATCGCCAGCGCTTTGAATTGCCGGCGATCGACGCGGGGATGTGGGACCCCGACCGCGAGTGAAGACTTGTCAGCACCATCGGCGGCGGCGGGTGGGGCGCATTTGTCATAGAGGCCTCGGTTGTCTTAGAGACCGCGGTTGACTTAGAGGGTTCTTTGGAGGCAGCCAATCCCACCAGGACCATCCTCACCTCCGGCGCATTCCCGCGCCGATAGATTGTGTGCAAACTCCCGAGCGCCTCGACATCAGCCTCATCAAATCCGCGCGGACAATAAACCATCACATGGTCCAACCGGCCATCTCCATCTTCATCCGTCGCGAAGTAATGAGCATGCTCATGTCCCTCGAGCGGCACTCCAGCAGCAGTCTTCCCCGTGATCGCTTCCGAATGCGACGAATCCACGCGATTCCGAATCAACGCCCGCCGCACCGATTCCGCGAACGGCAGCGCGTCGGTCACCAACGGCAGCACACTTGAACTCAGAGTGAATCGTGCCACCCAATGGATCATTTCAAAGGCGCAGTTCCGAGAGAACTTCGCGCTCACAGAGCTAGTTCGTTCGGTCGTGTTCATGTTTGGTCATCGGCATCATTAGACCAAAGCCCACGTGTCGCCCTCTGCCCATAACCAGGCAGCCGCTCACGGGACGTTTGAAAATGATCTCGGCGTGATAACGAGGATTCTCGTTTAGATATCCGCTCAACTGGTAGTCCATCGGTCGAAAGGTCTTCGGAACAATCGGACTGCGATAAATAGCCACCGATCCAATAGCATCGCTTTCGATTCCGACTTGATTGAGCATACGATAAAGCAATTGCTCGGGCTTGCGTCCGCGACGGTTGAATCCGCTCAAGATAATTGGCGTCACGCTTCGCCAGAGCCTGCTCGATTGCCCGTAAAACTTCCTGAAAAATTTCCAGTTCTCTTCGTCTTCTCCAACTTGCATCAATTGGGCAACGCTTGCTCCGTTGTCTTTGAGTTCCGCGCCGTTAAGGTTCCGGATAATGTCATCAAACAACTCGCGTTCAGTTTCGCTTTCAAAACCGAACCCGGCAAGCAAGACGCGGCGGATGCGCCCATCGGGATACAAATTTGGAATCGGAACGAACGCGAGATGAGGATGATTGACGGGCTTGCTCGGTTCATCTTTGACTGTC
>JANNON010000038.1:0-4471 GCA_031399105.1 Blastocatellia bacterium
CGACAAATTCAACGGTTTTGATAGATCTCAACTCTAATCAATTGCGTGCTTCCTCCGAATCGGCCCGGTCGCTGCGCTCCGCGGTTCTGATTGCTACTCTTCGCCCCACTTTTTGTGAAAGCCCAGTAGTGCCGATACCAAAGCGCCGACAGGTCGGACGCACTCCAAAGGCTCCGCATTATCGCGGGACAAACGTTTCGATCTGAAGTTCCTTTCCATCGCTCGTCACTGTGATCGTCCCCGACTCGCCCGTCGTCATCACCCTCGCACCACTCGCCATCCAACGCTGGAGTACTTGCTCGTGTGGATGACCAAAAATCGAAGTTTGGCCCACCGGGATGATCGCAAAGCGCGCGCTGGTCGCCTTGACGAATTGTTCCGTTGAAGAAGTCTTGCTTCCATGGTGCGCAACCTTCACCAGATCGCTGCGCAGCCTTTCCGGGTTTCGCGCGAGAGCCAACTCACTTCTTTTTTCAATATCACCAGTCATAAGTATTTTGTGATCGCCAAACTCGAGCACCAGCACCACCGAATCGTCATTAGTCGAGCGCGCCTCAGTCGCGCGATTCGTCGAGGGCCACAATACCGTGGCCGTCGCGGAGCCAAAATGAAGTGTGTCGCCAATCCCGATAACGGTTGCGGGGACACGATTCAGCTCCAGAGTTGCCGCGAACTTCTGAGACTCGGTGTCTGCCGATGGAGTGCGGGCCAGCAACGCGCTGCGAACATCGAAGTTAGTCACTACGTTGTTGAGGCCACCGATGTGATCGGCGTCCGCATGCGTAGCCAAAACATAATCCACTTCGGCTAGACCGCGAGCCCAAAGAAATTCAGAAACTACCGATTCGCCGATGGGCCGCACGTCAGGCTCAAAGAATTCAAGATCTTGGTCGTTAGCTTGACGCCGAAACTCTGGCTGTCCGCCTCCATCTACGAGCAATGTCGCTCCATTAGGCATCGTTACCAGTGCTGAATCGCCCTGACCGACATCGAGAAAATCGACCTGGAGCTTTCCCTTCATCGCTCCTCCACTGAACGGGTGTCCAACCAACAGACAAACCATTGCGAGCTGAGCCACCAGCGCGAACTGGAGCACATGCTGCGGCGCGTTGCTTTTATCAATTCTGGCGGGCACCGGTCTCCAACGCGCGAGTCTCAAGATGAGCAGTAGCAGTGGGACGTAGAACAGAAAGTAGCTCGAGACTTTCCAGCCGGAATATTCCGGCAAACGAATTGAAGCTCCGCCGAACCATGAAAACAGATCGACGCTGTGGAGCATCAGCCAGTTGATGCCGTTCGCCACGGCAATGAAGGGCAGCGCCAGCCACTGGCTTATCAGCGCGATCGTTAACCCAGCCAAAGCCACCAGTGAAAGCGCCGCCATCAACACACTCACACCAATATTCAGCACGATGGAGGCGAGCGAAAGGCGGTGAAAGTAAACAATCTGCATCGGCAACAGGACTATCTGCACGCTAAGCGAAATCACGATCGCCGAAAACGAGTAGCGCAGTAAGCGTTGCAGGCGAATACGCTCGAGAGTTGCCGCTAACGGAAATTTGAAGAGCCGGTACTTATTATTTGAGTGGGTGAGTTCCTCTCGCCAACGGCGTTCACTCCAAAAGAGCAGCTCACTAAGGTCACGCAGCCATGGAGCCGCGAGCGGTGGACAAGGCGTGGCATTCGTCGGACGCCACTTCCCAATCGCCGACAAGCACTGCAACAACGGCCACGCCAGCGCGACGATTGCAAAGACCGAAAGAAACGTAAGCTGAAACGACGGATCAAAAAGATCGCTCGGTCGATAAACGAGCAGCAACAAAGCAGCGGCACCCAGGGCATTCATTGAAGCCGAACGTCGCGCAATCAGCGGCCCCAGCGCTACGAAACTAAACATGAAGGCCGCGCGAGTGACTGAAACTTCCGCGCCCACCGCGAACGTGTAACTCCACAAAAACAATGCCGACCAAAAAAACTGCGTGAACCGATTGCGAGTCAACCTCCGCGCAATCAGAAGCGCCACGCCGCCGATAAAGCTGATGTGCATGCCACTGATGACGAGCACATGAAAAGTTCCGCCCTCGCGAAAACGCTCGGCAGTCGTACGCGAGAGTCCATAACGATTACCCATCAGCGCGGCATTCAGCACGCCGGCGGTTTGCGGCGGAAAGCTCGCGTTTACTCGCTGCTCCAGATCTCGTCGCCATGAATAAAGCCACGCGAGCGGCAGGAACACTTTCTCATCATCGAGTCTCTCAATCAGCAACGGGCTTTTGATCAAGCCGCTCGCATCGACACCTTTGCGGTCGAGAAATTCAGGGAAGCTTGAGACACCAGGGTTGCGATAACGATCCGCACGCGAGAGGTTCGTCATCACTCGCAATTTCGCGCCGTGACGCAACTCGAGCAACTCGTACTCCGCCGTAGTGAAGATTGATTTCGCCGCGAGGGAAACGCGACCGCTCACCGCTCGGTCGGTGTTCTGGTGACGAAGACTGTCGACCCGAAAGTCGAAGTGCACGCCCTCGGGTGAGAATTGCGGCGGGGTCACGATCGCGCCGCTAAGTTCGACAGGATCTGTGGTCTTGATCAGCCCGGTCTCAATCAGATGCTTGATGGAATTCTCTTTGGCGGGCTGTTTTTCAATGAGCAGGAGCGTAGCGCCGCAACAGAGAAATGCCAAAGCGGCAAACCCGTTGGCGGGTAGAAGCAACCTCCTCGATAAGGCAACGAGTGACGAGACTGAAGTCAGGGCACCAATGCCAAGGAACATAAGCAACAAAAACCGGCGATGTGATTCGGAGAAAGTGAGTTGCGCGACGACGATTCCGAGAGCGAAAGTCCCACTAAGGAACGCAAGCGGACAGGCGGAGAATTTGCTGGGATGAGGCTCAGCTGGCATAGGACTCTCGCGCTTGGTTGATTTGCAAACTTGCAAATTAAGCCAAGGCATTTCTGACTTGAGTTTCCTCAGCTTGCTTACAAGATTATTCGGCGGAAGAGAAGTCGAGGTAAGGAGTGAGGCACCTCGTTATAATGCAAGATCCTTTACACGACGGAGCTGAATATCATCACCCCACAGATTTCGAACGCCGCGCCCCGAACGCCCGCTAGGCGGAGCCCTTGGAGTGCGCCGCCTTGTCGGCGCTTTGGTATTTGTTCCCGAGAGATCTCCTGCGTAAAAACTAAAAGCGCCGACAAGTCGGCGCACTCCAAAGGCTCCGCATCACCACCGTGCTACCCTCTATCCCTGAACATTGCCAACTGGCAAGCCGCTAGTTCAAATAGTTGACGATTCGCCAGTCACTAACTTCTATCTCGCCGCTCGTACTGATCGCCCACACGCGCCAGCGGTGCGGCTGCTTACCGACTCCAAATTGAGCTTTCGTCTTAATCGTTGTGCCGCCATTTTTGGTATCAGTCACCAATGCGAGGCGATTCTGAAACCACGGACTACTCCCAGATTTGATCTGCGCCTCAACCAGATATACCGTTTCACCACCTGCCTTGGTCCACTCGAGCAGCGGCCGTTTCTCGACTGGCCATCTGAAGAATTCGGCCTGATCCGCTGGACTTAGCAAGGCCGGCGCAAGAATGTTGTCCGACACCTCACCTTTACTCAACCTAAAGCGTAGCTCTAGTTCAGCGATAGCCGGAGTAGTTTCAACCAGGTGCCTCAGCCTCCATCCGCGCCCTGCATTGATCAGGATGGTTGTGAAATTGCGCTGGCCCAACTGAGCCGTGCCGAGTTCGTAAGTGGTTATTGTGTTGACCATAGCCAGGCGAGTGTTTCCCCAAATCCTGCAAGTGGTGATCTCATCAATCAAGCTGGCTTTCTTCTCAAGATTCAGCGCGCCGTCCGGATATTTTCCTCCCGCCAACGAGTCCAGTGCCGCAACGTCGAGATGCAGAAAAGCCTTCACTACTCTCTCTGACAGACCGAGAACCTCATCCTGAAGTACAACTGACGTGTCGGGCGAGACTGTTAAGGCATTGGGATCACATTCCAGTTTTCGCAGTGCTAGTGCTTTTGCGCTGCTGTGATTTCTGGAACTCGCAAGCAGATATTGCCAACCCTGCGGCTCAAGGGCCTTCAAAGAGTCAGAGACTAAGATCAAAGAGTCCTTTGTTTTCTGATCGCCGATCCCGCGAACAAAGTCCCTGTCTGTCTTCATTCCCTGAATCACACCGTAGTTTGTAAAGGCGAGGATGTCGGGTTCCGCATGATTCTCCCGCGCCTGAAAAAAATGTTCCGCAAAACCCCGTGCCGGGAATGCCTCGATGCTGAGTTCAAAACCCATCCTTTCAGCCGTGGCTTGTAACGACGCTGGAATCTCGGCTTTAGGCGTAGCGCCATCGTGCGGAGAACCAACCCTCCAGATAACGATCGCTGGCCGCGCAGAATTTTGAGAAACGGTAGTGTGGTTGTGGGCCATTACTTCGCCGGCCAACAACATCACGACAATAACGA
>JANNON010000045.1:0-6515 GCA_031399105.1 Blastocatellia bacterium
GGTCCGTTGCGGTGGGCGTTGCCGCTGTTGCTGATTGCCTGGTCGTGCGCAATGGCTGTGTTCCGCAGTCCGGCACTTGCTCTGTTAAGCCGCTACGCTTCTCCCTCTTCAGTACCAATGGCGGCGGCGGTGCTGAGTGCCGCAGGTGGTCTTGCAGGCGGGCTGGGTCTCCTGGGCCGCCCGTGGCTATTACAGTTAGGGCCGTTCGCAGTCTTTGCTATCGCCTCGGCGGTTTTGTTGCTCACTGTGCTGGTGCTGGGCAGGCTCGAACAAGGCGACGGTCTCTCGTTGCCCTATAAGTCAATTTATGTCTCGGGGCGGCTCGTGCCTGCTGCAGTCGCCCGTGGCTTTGCAGAGCAGGATTCGATCCCACAGCCATCTGTCTTCCATTTGGGGCTGATTTTCTTTGCGGGCATCGGCGCTTCCCTCGGGTTTCGGTTGCTCACAGAGAGCTTCCCGCTAGTGTTAAAGCCACTCGGGATTGCACCGCCGTTGGTGGTTGGGACATTGTTTCTCACGGTTGCTCTGCTTGCCTTACCGGCCGGTGCGGTTGCGGTGCGGGTGGGCAATAGCCGGACGATGTGCTTTGGGCTGGTGGCGATGGCCGGGCTGCTGGGCTGTGTACCTATTGTGAGCAGTGCTTTGGCAGCCTTTGCTCTTGCGGGGTTACTTGGGATTGCCCACAGCCTTGTTGTGAATGGCCTCTATGCCTTTGCCTTGAGCGCGGTGCCGTCGGACCGGGCCGGGTTGGGGTTGGGGCTGTACTTCGGTGGGGGCGGAGTAGCGATGGCGGCATCGGGGGCTCTGGCAGTGCAGTTGCCGTCCCTGGGTGTCGGGATAGGTGTCTTCGTCGGTTGTACTGGCTTTTTGATCGCCGCGCTGTGCGTTGCCCTGGTTGGAAGTTTGCATGCTGTTCTAGTTGAGCAGGTGGCGGCGAATCTGTAGATGGTAAGTTGCTCAAATCGAGAGCTGCCTCGATAGCTCGTCGTCAAATTGTGTTTCCTTTGAAATTACTGCCGCTCTTACTTGTGCTGGGGTTAGATGTTTAACCCGTCTGAGGTCCGCTCCGCTCAGGTCCGCTCCGCCCAGGTCCGCTCCGCTCAGGTTCGCCGAACTGAGATCTGCGACGGTCAGGTCTGCCCTGCACAGGTTTGCCCCGATTAGGTTCGCCTCGCTCAGGTTCGCCCCAACTAGTTCTGCCCCGCTCAGGTTCGCCTCGCTTAGGTTTACTTCTTGCAGAAACCCCCCACTCAGGTTCGCCTCACTCAGGTTCGCCCCACTCAGGTTCGCATTGTATAGTTCCGTCCGGCTTAGGTCTGCCTCACTTAGATTTGCCGCGCTTAGGTCTATCTCTTGCAAAAACGCCCAGCTCAGGTCCGCTCCTCTCAGGTCGGCGAGTTGCATAAACGCTCCCAGTCCATCTCGAAATAAACCCAATTCCACGGAATCAGCAAAGTGTATGGTGCGCCGGAGAGCACTGGAATCCAAGTCGTTGCCATTGGGGCAGCAGGGGTTGAATAAGAAGTTATTGGATAGTTCTTCAGCCAAAGACGCTGCTTGCACGCGTAGTTGCAGAAGCAGTAGGAGAGCATTCAGGCCGGTGTTTACCTCGATTGATCGCAAATTTGCGGGTACCAACTCTTTCAATTCCAGATACTTCTTTTGCGGAAAATTTTCGTTAGGTTCTCTGTTGAGGAACTCACCCCCCTGCCAGCAGAAATAGAATACCTTCAATCTGCTGAACAACTCCTGCCGCTGAGGCGCATAGAAATCGCTCAGCATAGCCATCAAATAACCGACAACTTCAGGGGTCAGCAGGCGCGGTCCCAGCAAATCGTAAATTCCCTTTTCGATATCTGCTGTGCTCACACCAGACTTTGTCCATCCTTTCAGCGTTTGCGCGATTTTGCGGGCGCACAAGAACTCCCCGAAGCTCTTGTGAATGAATTCAACGGAACCCGTTAAAGGAAGGGTGGGACCTTCGTGATCGGGTTCGCGGAATTCTTGTAGGTAAAAAGTGGCGAGGGCACTGGTAAGTTCAGCTTGTTGGTGCAAATCATCTACCCCGTCCCTTTCTAAACGACCAGCCACCATCGCCAATGGCGCTTGTTCGCCACCAGCCTGGAACGAACACAGCCCGGCTTCTGCAAGAATATTTTTCAGGGCCGCTTTTTCCTTGCCGGTTAGTTCATAGTTCAGTTCCTCGCTCCGTTGCTGACTCAAAGCCCAATCCAGAGTTTTTTCGTAGATCAGCAGTTTCGTTTGGTCTGCGCTCTCAGGGCGGAACATGTCTGCCCTCAATCGCCCATCGCGGTGCATGGCTGCCACTAAGTAAAGCAGCATTGGTTCCCGAGATAAGTCTTTCACACTCTGCGGGTAGCGCTCGTCACCGATGAATTCTTTGAATCGATTCATCTTGTCGGAACCGACCAAGTGGCCCCACTTGTCGAGCCAAACGGAGTGCAAGGAGTCGTCAAAAGGCAAGATTCTGGCTCGCAGTAGGTTCTTCGGCATTTCCTGGTATTCGACGCCGTACAGAGCTAGCGGACGACCAGTAAGCAAAACCCTGTGGCCTTTCTCAGGAGAGTCGTTGCACCTTTTTTGGAAGTCGCCTACGTCCTTGAGAAATCTCTTGAGGTCCGGGGCGGATCTGCCCTGCAAAACCAACTCGTCAAAGCCGTCTAGGAAAAACAAGTAGCGGCGACCATCGCTCAACCAGCTGTCACCCTCGGCAAACTTGCGGTTTATAGAGTGACCCAAAGTATCCTCAAAATCGTCCTTGAATGTCCGGATGTCCTTCAACCGCACCAGTACCGGTGTCCAGAGCGGGTGCCGCTTCTTGCCTACCCATTCAGCAAACATTCGACAGAAAACGCTCTTCCCTCTGCCCGGCTCACCCTGCACGAAGATAATCTTGTCCGCATCAAGGTTGTCATCGACAATTTCTCTCACCCACTCTTCGAGAACGACGGTTTGTGTGGGAGTAGACTTTTGGGTGCCGTCCGGGTTCAGCAACTCCACTCTGACAGGTACATAAATGTCTTTGATCTGGACATCCCTGTCCCCAAACACCTGTTCTTCCGGTCCCTTTGCAAGCTTCGAAAGGTAATCCTTAAGACTTTGGTCCTGAGCAAGTTGCTCTGCCCCTCCAATGCTGAAGAAAGTGGCCAAAAGCTTAACGCTGTCACCTAACTCCGAAATGGCGATGCGGATGCTGCCTTGTGCGTCGCGGGCAACGCGCTCGGCCAACAAAAGTGCCTGCTGTTCATCAAGACCGCCAGCCTTTAGGTTGGCGACGAGCGCAGCGTTACAGGCCTGGGCCAGATCAGAGGAATGGAAGCGAATCAGAGAATCCCTGGCCTTACGCTCGTCAAATTCCAGAGAACGTAACCTACCTAGCTCTTTCTCAGTTTGCTCAGATACAGCGTGCTCGTTCAGCTGATCCAGCACTTCTTTATCTTTAAGAAACTTCGGCAGGCTTTCCATATAGGCTGCCGAAGCCACTAAGAGTGCACATTCCTCCCAACCTAGATCTCTTTTACTACCCTGGCTGCAGAGCTTCAGGAGGGTGGTTCCAACGGAAAGGAAGGGTACCCCTGCCGCCACGACCTGCACGGCGGGTGAGTTGAGGACGTCGAACAGTAGCGGCGCACTGGCGATCAGTGGCTTGAGGACTTCCAGGTTGCCCGACTGCTCCTTTAACTCCTTCGCTAGGCCCGCGATTGCCTGGAGTGTATCGGTACCGGCACCGACAGCATCAATAGGTAAGTCTGCGAATCGAGATTTGAAAGAGTGCCAGACGCCGGACAGATTGGCCATGCGGGATTTTGTCGCGTGTTTGCCTTGACTGGGCCATTATAAAGGGACAATCGTTCCCCTCAGTGTGGTGCGATTTTTACTTTCATGCCACTATATGTGGTGTTTCTGGGGTGAAAACCAGGCCCGTGGCCTCTGAATTCACGGACTTGTTCATTGGAAAATGAGAGGTACGCGAGGATGACAGGGCAGAAGAGTGTTTTGAAGACCCATGCCTGCCTTGCTGGCGCACGAGTGCGCAGTTGGGCACAGATCGCGGACTCGTTGCGCGAGGAGATCGTCTTTGAGACGCCTATTCAGCTCAACTTGATGCGGCATGCGCAAAGCGAATCGAACGCGGCAAAGCTCGTCACCGGCTCTCGGGATGTCGAGCTGTCTATGGAAGGTCGCGAACAAGCTATTCGACTGGGTAGATTTCTGCACTCGCATTACGATTTAGCTTTTTGCTCCCGGCTCAAACGCTCGCGCGAAACCCTTACCCTTGCCCTTGAGGCCGGAAACGTACAGGTTGATGCGGTCTACATGGATGCCCGGCTCAACGAGCGGGGGCTCGGTGTGCTTGAGGGGCAACCCTCGCGCCACATTCCGCAGTACGAGGCAGGGGATCTTGGGTGGGCTCCCGAAGGTGGAGAAAGTTACTTGAGTGTCGCTCAGCGCATTCTTTCTTTTTTGCTGGACCTAGCCGAAGTCCAGCAGACAGAAGGTCTAGAAGAAGTGCTTATCTCAAGCCACATCGGGACCATGCGCATTCTGGTGGGTATCCTCGGCGGATTCTCCAATCCCACGGATGTATTCAGACTGACATTCCCGAACGCTCGTATCGTGGAGCTGGTGTGGGGACGCCTCGGTCTACCGACCTTTCTCAAAAACGTGGTCTGACCGCACAGGACGCGAGACGATGAACGATGCCTCCCAGCCCGTAGATCCCGGATATGCCTTTAACCGCGAATGGTCAATCGAATCTGTGAACTTCAGTAGATACCCAGCCCTCACGAGGAACTGGGTTGATTCGCAGGAATTGCTGACACGTATCAAAGACTTGTTCGACTCCGAACCGCCGGACCCGCGCGTGCGGACCATTGCCGCCGCCGGTTCGTTAGGGAGGATGGAAGCGGCTAAAGGCATTTCCGATGGCGACCTTATCGTGGTACTTCGCGAGGATATCAAGGCAGGGAGTCAAGACGCAGTGGAGGCTTACGATGCCGTCTGGAAGCAGCTAGAGTCGCTGCGTGAAGATTTCGACAAACCCAAGCCGACCGGCCTCTTTGGTGAGCCGACCACGCAAGCACAGTTGCTCAACGAGATGGGTGACGCCAAAGAACTGCTCAACGTCTTCGGCAGACGGTTATTGCTGTTGCTGGAGACTCAACCTGTGTACTGTGAGCAGGAATACGACGCGCTTATCAACGCAGTGCTCGAAAGATACGCCGAGGGCTATGTCAAAAACGACTCAAAGAAAGAGTGGACGCTGCTGATCAACGATCTCATCCGGTATTTCCGTTCGCTGGCGGTCAACTACCAGTGGGACTTTGAGCGGGACAAGGACAAGTGGTTGTTGCGCAATATCAAGTTGCGCCATAGTCGTACCGTCATGTACAGCGGCCTTCTATTCCTGTTGGGAGAAGCGAGCAAAGAACGTAAGAACAAAGTTGACTGGCTGAAGGACAAGCTGGCTTATACTCCATTGGAACGCCTGGCCTGGGTCTATCAGGAGAACTCTGACTGGAGCTTTTTTCGCGTCGCCGGTTGCTACAACACATTTTTGAACGCGCTTAACAAGCCCGAGTTACGGCAGAAATTCAACATCGATCCTGACGAAGACAAAACAGAGTATGCCAGGCGCTATGAGATTCCAGAGTTTTCTGCGTTGAAAGCCAATTCGGATGCTCTCAGTGCCGAGTTGTTACGCTTCGTGCTCGCGCGACGCGGTGGTTGGACCGAGAGATTTTTTGAATACCTCATTTTCTGATGGCGCAGACGGGACGTTTTGCTGTGTATGCCTTGCTGGGTGAGGACGCAGCCCGTCGGCTCCGCCGCTTCCAACTGGCACTCGCCAACCTGACAAGCGACCCATCTGCCCTTTCGTTTCCCGCCCACGTCACCCTGCGCGGCAGGTTCACAGCATCCTGGTCTACCGTGGCATCTTTTCAAAAAGAAGCAGCGGCCCTTAGATCTGGTGTATTTGGGTGCGCGTGGCTCGGACCGTTATATGTGCCACCCAAGATGGCGTGGCTGGAGGTGCCTCCCGGCTACGACGGGCACCAGCGGTTGTCCGACCTCCACTGCTACTTCGACTGTTGGGCCACGCGGGTGCTCACATCCGACGAAACCCCTTCAGCTTTCGCGGGCATGGAATACCGTCCCCACTTAACGTTGGGCTGGGGAGTGACCCAGGAAGTCTACGGACTATTCATAGAGCTAGTCAAAACACTAAACGGCAGGGGGCGAATTGAGCATCTGGCTCTGGCCTGTTATCCAGATACTTGGCCAGCAGCGGGGGAAGTAGAAATCCTGGCCCGAGTACCCCTTGAAAATTCTTGAAGATTACAGGCGTCAGTCTACTAGACTGACACGCTGTTCATGATGGGTAAAGACGCTTTAGTCTCTTCCGAGCATCCTTGACTGTAAACCGCCAGCGAATCTGTGCACGCTGCCGGTTGCGCTCCTCCTCCCAAGCACCTACTTCCCGGTCCACCTCC
>JANNON010000049.1:0-2412 GCA_031399105.1 Blastocatellia bacterium
TGTGGATTGTGAAGATTGGGGAACCGATTTTGAAGGGCTCGACCACCGCGCCTGGGAAGTAGGCGCTGCGAAAACGCTTAGCCGCGGATTAACGCGGATGACACGGATCAGAACGGCTGTTGAAGTCCAGTGCTTCTTCTCTGATCCGTGTCATCCGCGTTAATCCGCGGCTAAGCGTTTTCGCAGCGCCTACTTCCCAGGCGCGGTGGTCGAGCCCTTCAAAATCGGTTCCCCAATCTTCACAATCCACAACCCGGAATTCATGTCATTGAAGAAGATCATCTCCTTGTAAGGTTGTGCGCCCCATGCAAACGGCAGGTTCGGGCGAAAGCCCTGCGGATCGCCGGTCCACAGTCTCGCGATTTCACGACCCTGGCGATAAAGATCACCACGCAGTTCACCCGAAACATCGACGATGCGCGCACCGCCATTGTAGTAGCCCATGTAGAGCACATCCTTTTCAACCCAGATGTTATGGGCCCCAGCTTCGGGAACCGAATATTCGGCGACCTTGCGCGGATGATTGATGTTCGAAACGTCGACCACGTGAACGATGCCGCGCACCGGAATACGCCGCCGGTCAGCTATGTTGAACTGGCCCGGAAACACCTCATCGCCCACGAACACGTAATTCTTGTAACGAAAAACCGCGTGCGCCCCGGCGAGCCAGCCATCACCATAAAGCTCGTTGTGATTGAAACGTTGTTGACTGACAAACTGCGGCTTCTCCGGGCTCCCGCCTTTGATGCCGTTGCCCACGTCAAGAATGATCAACCCATCGCGCCAATAAGCGAGATAAGCCAGACCGTCAAGCACCTGAACGTCGTGCAAGTAGCGACCGCCAATCGCATCGCCATCAGGCGTACGGACGGTGGTGACGGCAGGAGTTTCGACTTGCCAGCGACCAACCTCCTTCGGATTCTTCACGTCTGCAAAGTCGATGACTCGCATCGAGCCAGTCGCATCATCCGTCAGATAAACGTAGTGTCCGTCTACAAAAGCACTGTGCACGCCGCCGGTAACGGTCGCGGTGTATTCAGAGACGAGTTTTGGATGAGCTGGGTCCGTCGTGTCGTAGAAAGCAATTCCGTTCTTGCGGTTCGACGCGCCTTCCCGAGAGATGACCAGAACCTTGCCATCCGCCGTGGTCATAATGTCGTTGATGTTGCGAGCATCAACCTTGATTGTGTCAGTGAGTTTGGGGTTCGTCAGATCGGAAATGTCATAGACCAGAAAACGATCGGAGATGGTTGAGTAGTAAGCATGGTTACCGATGATCCACTGCTCGGCGCCTTGCATGTCCTTCAACAGAACGCGGCCTACGACATTAACCTCGCGCTCTACATTTCGCGGTGCTACTACGATCGACGCATTCGCCACGTGCTCGCCGATGGTGGCGCTCACCACATAAGTTCCGGGAAGTTCGGCTATGAACGCGCCGTCTGCCTCGACGGTCGCGCCTTCTCCTGAAACTCCCCAAACTGGTGCATAGCTTTCCTTCGATCCGACCGTGACGGCATTGAAACGAATGACGTCACCTGTTCGCGCGGTCGCCGTTGCAGGTTGAATCGAGATTCCCTTGAGCTGTGTCTTGACTACATCGATAGTGATGGTCCCACTCGCTTCTCCCGAAGTCGCTTTGAGAATAGCCTTGCCGGGCGCTAGAGCAGTTGCGACGCCTGCCGAATCAATTCTGGCAATTGCCGGAGTCGTCGAGGTCCAGGTGATCGCCGCATCGTGGCGCGGATCGCCACTGAGAACTCTCGGAGTCGCCTTAAGCTTCAGCGTGCCGCCAACGATTAATGGCGAGCTGCCCGGTGTCACCTCAACGGTCTTCACCGACGCCGGCTTGACTCTGACAGTCGTGAAGATGGGTTTGCCCGACACGAAGACACCAATCGTGGCCAACCCCGGCTGATAAAATATGGCTGAGCCGGTCGCATCCACACCGACAACATCAAAAGGAGCTGCAAACCAGACGCCCGAGTTCTCGTTTGCAGTCTTACCAGTCGCATCTTTCGAGTTCGCGGTGAACTTCACTTTCTGGCCGACTTCGGTCTCAATTTTTTCCGGAGTGATTGAGAACGTTTTGGCTGGTGCGGGCGCCGTTGAGGCCTGTGCGAGAACCACTGAACTCGAAGTTGCTAACAGAGCGATAGAAAAAACGAGGGATAGAACGTATTTGACTGAGTGCATTGAAGCTCCTGAAAATGTCGCGCTGAATAGGTGTTTTGGGGTCGCACGAATCTTAATCGGCGCAAGGATGTGAAGCAAGTTGGGTAAGTTTGTAGGGGCTGCACTCCGTGGCCGCCCCTCGATTCCTAAGCGAGCGTAGTTGGTAGGTGCGTGCTTGTGTCGTGCCCGCCGATTCGAGATTTGTTTATGGACCGAGGGGCGGCCACGGAGTGCCGC
>JANNON010000086.1:0-3609 GCA_031399105.1 Blastocatellia bacterium
CCAAACGCGCTCGCGTCACCGTGGCAACCGAAACCTGTTCGCCATCGCAGGCCTGGGACCCTTAATTTTGTTGCTCCTGCTGATCCCGCAACAACAAGCTTTCCGTCAGGATTTGCGACGCGTCGAGTTCCAATCGCAACAGACATTCTCAAAAAGCAGTGGTTGGCAATTGATCAGCTTCAGTGAAGTTCCGAACTCGCAGCGCCGAGACTTCTACTTCTATCTGCAGGCGCCGCAAACCGAAGGCGTGCGCGGCTTTGCATCTCAAGCTACACAGTCTGACTCACGTGGCGATGGCGAACTGTTAGTAAATGATCTCGCCTGGCCGTCGGCCACAGACCTGATCTTCCAACTGAATTACGGTAGCAACCGAAATCCGCCAACCGCAGTTGAGGTGAGTGGGAACGCTCCCGTACTACTAACCGGCGGTCATCGTGTGGGCCAAACTTTCACGGCCCAGGCTAAGGGTCTCTCGGGTATTTGGCTTTGGGTTGATCCGTTGGAAGACCATTTGCAAAACAAACAATTCATCCTCCATCTCGCGTCACCGCCGCTACTTCCTTATTCATCCGGTTTATCGAAACTGCGGCTGTTATTAATCGGCTTGCTGGGTGTGGTGGTTATGTGGCGACTGCTGCCGCGGGCGGGTCATAACTCGCAACTCTGGTTTTACCTCGTGGTGCTGGCCGGTGCATTCGCGATCACCCAAACTGTCTTGAAGAGTTCTGGAAATGCTGGTTATGCATTCCCCCTCATCTTTCAGTTTGTGGTCGTGTATCACTACTGGAGTTGGTATGTCTTTTCTTACGATAAGCTGAAAGCGGTGAGTAATCCCCGGGCGAGTTTTTCATCGCCGAATGTCGGGTGGTATCAACGCGGACTTGGTTATCTTCGGAACGGCCGATACTTCACTGCCGTGGTTATTCTGCTGAACTTGGTTTCGGCGCTCTGCGTTTTCTGGTACTACCGCGGTAACGCGCCTTCCGGCTTACAATACTTCTTTGACTACAGCAATTTCCTCTACTTCCTGGTTTTCCACGTAACCTTCAGTTTCGGCCCGACGGCACTATTGTCCAAACTCCGCGCGGCTCAGCCACATTCCTTGCGGTAAGCCTCTGGCTTACCGGAAGCTTGTCTTCTAGGAGAGGCTACGCCTGCAATCTTTTGGTCGAGGAATACTGAGGCTGTGGAAGTCGTAGCCTTTAGCTAAAAACAAACGCTGCGGTAAGCCTGGGCCTACCGCAACGAGAGCGGCTGAACCGCCAAACAAATACGGGCGACCTTCGCCGCCCGTATTTTCTTCCTTGTAACAGGTCCTATCTTGTAACAGGTCCTATCTTGGTCCAGTTGAGCGAATCGTGATTTCAGTTCCCTGAGGCAATTGGAGATCGTCCCTTCCCTGCACGTAAACCGATCCGGCACCCGCTCCGGCGCCAATCACCGCACCAATCGCCGCGCCTTTTCCTCCGCCGGCAATCGCGCCGATGATGGCACCCACAGCAGTACCAATCGCGGTTCTCGTCACGGTGCGATTGGTCTGATCGCTGTCCCGAACGGCCCCTTCATTATCGACACGCACGACTTCATTGTTAGGCGTGCGCACCGTCTCCAGAATTCCGGCAAACTGGTAAGTACGACCATCGCGAAGACGAATGGTGTCGAAGGCAAGCGACAACTGTGAGCGCCCCGAAACTCGCCCACTGCGATCCACTGCTGTCACACGTCCCTCAATCGTCGCGCCATCATATTGGTTCGGACTTCTGACAGTCGCCGTGAAGCGATCGCCTTCCTGCGCGTTCTGTGTTGAAAGATCCGAGTTCATCACCGCGACTAGCTCAGTCCCGTTCGGAATTACGAAATCGCCAGCGACGCCGCTGGCAGGTACGTCACGATAAAGATCCAACTGAGCAACCTCAGACGTTCGATCGTAGTGGCTCTGCACCGTTACGGGCTGGCTGAGTTGATCTGAAAAAAGTCGCCGCGTAACTACCAAACGACGGCCGTTGTTGGACGGGTCGAAGGTAACGGTGAAGTCCTGCGAACGCTCACCGGAACGCTCGATGGTCAACTGGTTTCCACTCAAGCTGGCCCGCACTCGAACCGTGCGGCCGTTTGGTGTTGTCTCAACATGCTCGCGACCATCGGCAACAAAATTAATCTGCGCCGCGCGCGACGACGCGATCGTCACGTTGTTGCCACGTTGATCGATTGCCAGCACGTCAGGCGGATCCAGTCGACGCACTAACGAGTCGAGAACTCGTTGGCGCTGTGCGGCCGGAAGATCTCGAGTCGCGTTCTCGGCCGCAACTCGCGCATCACCAGTCTGCGAGGTCAACCGAAACGTTCCAGTTAACTGACCGTTTGATCCATAAACGGGAGCTCGCGGATTCGGATTAGTGCTCCAGTTTCCAGCGACGTTGTAGCTTGCTGCCACTCGGTCCAGGTCATTGCGCAACAGCACCCAATCGCTCTCGACACTGGCGTTTAACTGATTATTGTTGACGAACGAATTCAAGTAAGCGGCGTGTTCGAGTACTGCTTGCACATCGGTTTCCGTCGCAGCGCCGGTGTTCACTCTATTTCGCAAACCCGCCAACGCGGTCTCAAACTCAGAGAGATGACGTTGGGCATCCTGGCGCTCACGCCCACTAATGGTGCGACGATTAAGATCCGCTCGCAGACTGCGACTGAATCGAGTGGCACGATTTTCTAAGGTGCGGACGAGCTGCCTTACTTGAGGATCAGGCCGTCCGTAGCCGGCGCCTGAACCAATCCCGCCAGTGGTCCATTGCCAGTCATTGATGTAGTAAGAGCGTGCGAGCAGATCCAGATCGGCTTGCAGTAAGCGCCAATCCTGACCAACGCGACTCTCCAATGGGTTGCTGGTAAGGAAGCGGTTGATCTGTGCTGCGTTGTCGAGCACTATGCGAACATCAGCAGCGGTTGACTGGCGATTCTCAAACCGCGCTTTCAATTGATCAGTGGCGCCTTCAAAAGCAATTACCAAACGGTTGATCTCATCCTCTCGCGCCGTACCATTTAGACGGCTGCGATCGAGTGCGTTCTCCAGCGCGCGGCTGAATGTATCTGTACGTGTTTCAATTCGCTGAATCAGCGAGCGCATCGTTCGGTCGTTGTCACGATACGTACGCTGTACTTGCGCCGTCACTATTCCGATATTCACCAGCGCCAGTAACAGCGCGGCTGTAAGTCTTCCCGACATATTTCTCATCTTTTCCTCCAGGTGTAGTTCAAAAATTTCCAGACGACTGCTAATACTGCTTGGGGCACTTTCAAAACTTAGGGGATTTGGTGCGGAGAGTGGGACGCTTAAAACGAACAGGGAGGCGAACCTGTTATAACGATGACGAGCCGTCACCTTCGGTTGCTCACTCCATCAGATTGCGCGAAACAAGGGCAGTGGTTCGTAATTTATGGACCCGGACGAACCCAATTGAGTGGCGAGAGTGTCACAAAAGTTGGTCGGCGAAATGATCACCAGATTACACAGCTGGCGGCTTTGCCCAAAAAGTGCTGGCAGCGGGGCGAAGAAGCAATCAGAACCGCCGAGCGCAGCGACCGGGCCGATTCGGAAGAAGCACGCAATGA
>JANNON010000110.1:0-3199 GCA_031399105.1 Blastocatellia bacterium
TCGTATCGCGTCCGGGCGCGCGGCCGGTGCCCTTGCGAGCTGCGTTGCTGCTTCCTGACAAGCGACTGCTGCCTTTGGTTACTGAAAGTGGAAGGCTGAACCCAGAGATTGCAGCTTTGGGAGAGCGCGCGAGAGCTGAACGTCGAGATTCGCATCGGGAGTACAGGCGTAGAAATTAAGAGAAGTTAGCCGCGGATCACGCGGATGAAACGGATCAGAAGAAGTAAGAAAAGCAATAAGCAAACAGCATTTATTTGGAAGGACTTAGGAACTAAGGCTCGTTTCGGACTCTGCTTTCCAGATCCGTTCGATCCGCAAGAATCCGCGTGAATCTCCGGCAAATTCTAACCCAGCTTCAGGAGACGACTTGAAACTAAGCATGCCCGAAATGCCTCCGGCGAGTTTGCTCGACGCACTCGGGTCATACAACCTCTTGCCGGCAATTATCTTTTTGCCGACCAGACGGCGTTGCGATCAGGCGGCTTCGGAGGCAGCTTTCGTCAGACGCGATCCGAACATTGAACGTCGCGACGCGAGACGTGACTTCGTTCGTAACTTTGTCGAGCAGCACCCGGAGGTGAAAGGCCATCGCCACTGGGACACAATAATCAAAGGCGGCATTGCTTCGCATCATGCGGGACATATCCCTGCCTGGAAACTCGTGATTGAAAGGCTGATGAGCGCGGGTCTGTTGGACGCCATCTTCGCGACCGCGACTGTCGCTGCCGGTGTAGACTTTCCGGCGCGCACGGTTGTGTTAACCGGCGCCGACGCCCGTACGGGCCGTGGCTGGAGGACGCTCACCGCCTCCGAATTACAGCAGATGACGGGCCGCGCAGGACGTCGCGGTCGCGATAACGTGGGCTTCATTGTCGCCGCTCCGGGTGTGCATCAGGATCCAGAAAAGATCGCCGCACTTCTGAAGGCGCCTCCCGATCCGTTGGTTAGTCAGTTTCGCGCAACCTACACGACGCTCCTTAATTTGCTCGACGCGTACGGTGACTTTGCGCATGTACGCGCTATTGCCTCACAGAGTTTTGCTCATCGCGATACCGCCCGACGCATCGGCCTGCTCGATCTCGAAATCGCGGAGAGTGAGAAAACCATTGTTGCCAAACTCAATGCGGCAAAATGCCGAACGCCGACTTCGCTCGTGATGGGACTCGAGCGATTAACCAGTACGCGTACGCGACTTCAAGAGCGAAAGCCCCAGACGCGTGCGGAAGTCTTATGGCGTTGGTTAGCTGATGAAGTGCGGCCCGGGCGCGTGGTTGGAATTGGCCGCAGCGGGAAGCGGTTGGTAATGGCCACGCATCGATATGGAGGAAATGTCGGCGGTGTGCGCGACGACGGGCGTGGAGCCAGTTTTCCCCTCGAACGAATCGGCCGTGTTTATTCCCCCATCTACCAGTTGAACGAGGAGTCAATTGAGCGGGCCTTTGCAGAAGTTCGTGAAAAGGGTCCCGAACTCGTCCTGCCCGAACCACGCTTGCGAGACGTTCGTGCCGAAGAGGCTGATGCGTTAAGCCTACTCGATAGCTTGATCGAGTCGGTAATGAATAACGATACGATGGCCGGCGAGTGTAAGGAAGTAGTTTGGGCGGCACTTAGCGATGCCGAGAAGGTTGAGCGTGCGAGCCTGAGACGTGAACGACTGTTAGAGGAGATTTGGGAGCCCTTTGAAATGAGAGCCCGCGTGCTCGCTTCGTTTGGTTACCTGAATTTTGAGGAGCAGAAAGTAACTGAACGTGGACGCTGGCTGGCTGACCTTCACATTGATCGACCTTTAATTGTTGGAGAGGCCTTGGAGAGCGATCTTTTCAAGTCGCTGGATGCAGTGCGCATGGCTGCGGTGATGGCAGCGCTGACTGCGGATGAAGACCGCGACTACGGGGAACCTGAACTGGGAGACGCTCTCGTAAGTAGTTTGGCACAGTTCGAAGAGATTGGTTTTCGGGTTTCCAATGAAGAGTGGAAGTACGGGATTGAACCTGCTCCGGAGCTCAACTTTTCGGCAGCCGGAGCGACGGCGCAATGGGCGGCAGGCGTTGAATGGGCGAAGCTGGTGAGCGAGACCCACGCGGAGGAAGGAGATCTCTTTCGCATGCTCTCCCGGACTGGCGAGGCACTGTTACAGATCGCAGGGTTGCGACGAGTCCATCCAGAGGCCGCGCAGATAGCCGCAGCCGCAGCCGAGACAGTGCTACGAGAGCCGGTGCGGTGAACGCGAGGGCCAATTTCTTGATTGCGTCGGGTGTTGACACATTTCGCGAGCTACGAGCTGGACCAGTGACCCGATGCTACCGCATTGCGGTACTGACTTTTCATCTGTCGATTTGATTCCATTCTCGCGGACCACGTACCTAACTCATACGCCCAGCACTCCTCTCCCAACATAATTCAAAAAAAATCTTCGTACCGTTCGGCGACAAACGCTTTGCCGGCTATCTCGCAACATTCCTTCAGGATGAACGACGCAATCACTTACGCTTAAGAAATCCGCGTCTGTGACCCAACTCTATGGCTCGTTTAAGTACATATAATGCAAGCACTTAACGACTTCCCTGAATGTCTTGTAAAAGCAACGATCACAACCTTATCTCCATCAGAGTCGCGGTCTCGATTACAAGGTCTTTGTAATTGGTTCCACCATGCGCAGCTAAGTACCAGGCGTTAATTCTGATGACAAAAAGTCATCGCTCACATGGAGAACTAACTGAATGAATTTTCCTCGGCATTTGCCCCAATTGCGATCTGTAAAGTTTGCTCCGTTTGCCCTTATTGCTCTTTTCTTACTGACGAACTTCAGCGGTATATTTGCCACCAGCGCACTCGCCCCCGTATCGGCGACCGCTACCACGGAGGTCATCACGATCCCGCATGACATACCGACCTCTGGTAATCAGGAGCTCGATTGGATCATTTTCCGCGCCGGCGAACGTGAAGGTGTTGACCCAAGATTTATTCACGCAGTCATCTGGCAAGAGTCTAAATATCAGGTACGTGCACTGTCTCATGCCGGAGCTCAGGGATTGATGCAGCTGATGCCGGCGACGGCGCGCAGATTCGGTTGCGACGATCCGCACAACATGAACCAGAACATCGCTGCCGGTACCAAATATCTGGCGTGGTTGCTCAAGCGATTTGATGGCGATGTGAAACTAACACTCGCCGGTTACAACGCTGGTGAAGGAGCGGT
>JANNON010000139.1:0-5244 GCA_031399105.1 Blastocatellia bacterium
AAGCGGGGGTAAACCACCCTTCCTGACCTTGAGATTACCCAACTTTTGAGATTACCCAACTTCGAAGCTTACATGTCGGCGCCCTACTTCACCCGCAGATCAAACGGCATTACCAGCATCGAATCGCCATTCTTCATGCGATCCAACATAGTGGCATAACGCAACGCTCTGCGCGCCTCTTCGGGTAGAGCCGAGAGAACTGCTTCCTGCCGCTGCTTCGCTTCCGCAGCCTCGCTGTCCTCACTGCCGCTCGCCATCAATTGCTGCAGAAACGTTTGTGGATAAGGAAAAAGCACGCGCCGAACGCCTTTATCGGCTGGAATCTTCGCCAGTTCTTTCGCAACCTCAATCGCGCGATCGAGACCACCAAACTCGTCAACCAGCGCGCGCTCCTTGGCCTGCGCTCCAGTCCACACACGTCCCTGGCCCACCGAGTCAATGTACTCCGCTGGTTTGTTTCGGTTCTTCGCGACCTTGGGAACAAAGTCGTTGTAATAGGTTTGCTTGATCCACTCCTCAAACTTAGCGCGCTCGTCGTCCGAAAATTTCTCCGTCTCTCTGAACATGCCGGCATTCTTGCCGCGCAGTACATACTCATTCGAGATGCCGATCCAATCGTAAAAGCCTCTCATTACGGGCTTACCGGCAACTACACCAATTGAACCGGTGATCGTCGAGGGCTGGGCCACGATCTTGCTCGCACCGGCAGCAATGTAGTAACCGCCGGAAGCGGCAACGTCACTCATTGAGATCACGACCGGTTTCTTTTGATTGGCAGCGTCGACAGCATGCCAAATTACGTCCGACGCCAGACCGGAACCGCCCGGACTGTCGACGCGAATCACAATCGCCTTGATCGTTTTGTCATCGCGCGCGTCGTTGAGTGCCCGCACCATTGTGTCAGACCCAATCGACGTACTGCCGCTCGGGCTGTTGTCCGAACTTCCGGACCCGATTTCTCCACTCGCATAAATCACAGCGATCTTTTCGCCCTTGTTTAGCCCCAGCGATTCCTGATCGATCTGGCGATATGTCGAACTGGTTACTATCCGGAGATTTTCATCTTCTTTGTAGCCGCCAAGTTTGGTTTTGATCTCTTTTTCGAGTTCGTCACGATAAGCAACGCCATCGATTAGACCAAGCTCTTTTGCTTTTAAAGAACCATACGGAGCATTGTCGATGATAGCTCGGACCTCTTCGACACTTTTGCCGCGGCCTTTTGCAACACCTTCGACGTAGCGGTTGAAAAGATCATCAAGCAGCGCATTGATATATTCCTTGTGGGCGTCCGACATCTCCTTGCGGGTAAACATGTCGCCCGCGCTCTTGTAGGCGCCGATTTGATAGATGTCAGGATAGATACCCAGCTTGTCGAGTGAGCCACGGAAAAACATGACATCAGCCGCGAGACCATTGATAAAGAGTTCCCCCGGCGGCGCGAGATAAATCTTGTCGCACGCGCTCGCGATATAGAGCTCCTTATTCATCCCATATTCAAGGAATGCGTAAACGGGCTTGCCCGAGGAGCGGAAGTCGGCAATCGCATCGCGGATCTCTTCAGACTTGCCCCAACCTGCACCTGACATATTGATCTCGAGCAGTATGGCTTTTATGCGGTTATCGACTTTTGCTTTTTTGAACTGCAGCACCAGACCCGAAAGCGACTGACTCGGACCGCCGAAGAACTTGCGTAGCGGATCATCGGAAACGTAGTCCGGTAGACTGCCGGAGACTCGGAGAGCGAGGACGCTGTTGTCTTTGATAGTTGGCGCGCTTTGTCTAAGCGCAGCGACCAACAGCGCCAATCCGATCAGCACAACCAAAACCAGCCCGACCACAATGCTGGTGATTATTAGAACCGTCTTACGGGTACGTGACATTGCCATATTCGTTTTCTGCCTTTAAATACCTGGGTTTTGCTTCATTTTCAGGTCAAATTATCCGGTGTGATTACGTGGAAACGAACGAAAAGGTTTAGGAATGTGTGCGTTGCCACCGGCCGGGCAACTGAGTTGTTATGGGCAGGAAGTCAGTTAAGCAAGTAGAAACCTATCAGGGTTGAGAGGTGAGGCTGGAAGTCAGCAGTTCTAAAAGTTGAGGCGGGGACAGAGTCCACCTTCCTGACTGTGAAGACTACCCTACACTGCGAGGCTACACTGCCAACTGCTCAAGTAGGCTTAACGCTCTTTACGATCCAACCGCCGCCAACGACCTCATCGCCGCGGTAGAAGACCGTGGCTTGTCCCGGAGCTATCGCCCGTTGCGGTTCGTCAAAAACTATTCGCGCGCGAGCATTCGGCAGTCGAATGATCGTTGCCGGCGCTTCTGTATGACGATAGCGAATGCGCACCTCAGCGCGAATCTCCTCTGACTCGTTTACGGGCAAGATCCAATTAACACCCGCAGCAGTGAACTCACTCGTAAGCAACTCTTCCTGCGTTCCAACGACCACCCGATTTCCCGGCGCGTCGATCGACAGCACATACAAAGCCGTCTCGTTGGAGATGCCTATGCCCCGCCGCTGACCAATCGTGTAACGATGAATTCCAGTGTGTTGGCCCATCACCTTACCGCTTGCATCAACAATCTCGCCCGCTGGTGGTTGTCGCTCTTGCTCGTTCTCCGCTTGGAGATAACGATCGATAAATCCGGAGTAGTCGCCATCGGGAACAAAACAGATCTCCTGAGACTCTGCTTTCTCAGCGATGGCGAGTTGATGCTCACGCGCCACATCCCGAACTTCCGGCTTTGACATCTCACCCAAAGGAAAGAGCGAACGCGCTAGCTGCTCCTGAGTTAACTCCCAAAGGAAATACGATTGGTCTTTTTGAGCATTCCGGCCACGAAACAATCTGTAACGTCCGGACGCTTCGTCATGTTCGACTCGAGCGTAGTGACCGGTGGCGACTTTTTCGCAACCGAGGCTCGCCGCCAACCGATCGAGCGAGGCGAACTTTAAACGGCTGTTGCAAGAGACACAGGGAATGGGCGTCTCGCCATTTAGATAACTGGCGACAAACGGCTGCACAACATCGCGCTCGAACTCACGTTCGAGGTTCAGCACGTAGAAAGGGAAGCCGAGTTCTTCGGCGACGCGGCGTGCGTCGTAAACATCATCGAGCGAGCAACAACGCGAAGGAAGTGGTTCACCGTTCTCGTCAACACTGATTCCCCGGCGTTGATTCCAGAGCTGCATCGTGAAGCCCACGAGGTCGTGCCCCTGCTCCTTTAAAATTGCTGCGGCCGCTGACGAATCAACGCCGCCACTCATTGCTACTGCGATCTTCACGGGATTTCCAGTTTCTAGTTTCGAGTTTCGAGTTTCGTAGAGTGCTGAGTTCCAAAAACCAGTACTGAGTGCTGAGTCCTCGGTTCCAGGCACCGCACCCAACTCATGCAGGCGATGCTCCTCACCTGACGAGATCAGCCAACTACGGTATTCTAGAGGCTCAAGCAGCAAAACCTGAAATGGTGATCTGGAAAAGGAACTCAATACGAGCTTTGGGAACTCAATACGGGGTTTTTGGAACTCAGCACTCAGTACTCAGCACTTTTCTTAATAACTTGAAACTCGAAACTCGAAACTTCCTTCCCATGCCTGAACGAGCCATCGAAGAATATCGCGTCGCCGCAGAACCCTATTATCTTCCCGTCGGTCGCGAGGTTGATCTGTTTCAAGCCGCGCATTCCGCACGGCTGCCCGTGATTCTCAAAGGTCCCACCGGCTGCGGCAAGACACGATTTGTCGAGCACATGGCCTGGCGCCTTGAACGACCTTTGATCACAGTCGCCTGCCACGAGGACCTGTCCTCTACCGATCTCGTCGGGCGCTTTCTGCTCGAGGGTGAGGAGACTGTTTGGCACGACGGACCACTTACTTCCGCGGTACGTCACGGCGCAATCTGTTATCTGGATGAAGTCGTCGAAGCGCGCAAAGACACGGTCGTGATCATCCATCCATTAACCGATCACCGCCGCCGGCTGCCGATCGAGAAGCGCGGCACGATTCTCGATGCACCTCCTGATTTCATGCTCGTGGTCTCTTACAATCCCGGCTATCAATCAATCCTGAAAGATCTGAAGCAGTCGACTCGGCAACGCTTCGTCGCGATCGATTTCGACTATCCGCCGCCGGAGTTAGAAACCGAGATCGTTGCCCGTGAGGGCGGCGTAGACGAAGGCACCGCGCGCGATCTGGTCTTGATTGGACAGAAGGTGCGGAACTTGCGCGGTCATGGATTGGAGGAAGGAGTTTCGACGCGGCTCTTAATCTATGCAGCGCAGCTCATCGCGCTCGGAATTCCACCAGTCACCGCCGCCGAGGTAGCGATGTGTTCGCCGATTACGGATGATCGAGAATTACAAAACAGCATCCGCGAGATCGTGACGACAGTGATCTAGGCAGAAGTACTGAGTGCTGAGTACTGAGTTCCCGTCACCCCTTTCAAGATCGAAGATGAAAACCCGCCGTCCACTCGAAATGGAACTCAGTACTCAGCACTCAGTACTTTGGTTTTGAACGATGACTAATTCCAATCAGCCGGATCCCCTAACAGCCGAACAAACCGCCGCCGATCGACAATCGCTTCTCGAACTCACACGCGGCCTTGCCAGTCTTCCGCTCGACAAAGCCGCAGCCGCCGTAGAAACCAGCGCCACCATCGCAGGAGTCTCGTTGCGCGCCGCGATTGAATTTCTTCGCGCGGTGCCGGCTGCAACGGAAGTACTCGATCCTGCGATGCAGCGATCGTGGGGAGAACTCGGCCGCCGACTCGCGATGAATGAGGTGGATCAAGCCGTCGCCTTTTTTGCTCGCGGAGTGGATCACCTGCGAACACTGCCTCACGACATGTTGCCTACGGTCTTTCAGCTCTGCACAAGACAAATGGCACTGTCCACCGGCATCGCGACACACTCGTTTGAAGTCATCCCTCAGATCGCAAAAAGCATCAACAACTCAAGTGTCTTTCAATCAATCCTGGAGATTGCCGCTGAAATTGCACGGCGATCAGCCAGGCACAGTGCTGACTTTCTTTCAGACGCGCCCACTGTGAATGCCGCGCTGTTGTCGTTCAAGACACAGGAATTAACAGATGAGGCACTATCTTTGACGGCGGCTTTTGCGGCGCGCGCCGGAGGTATTTCGGCTGATGCCTGGAGCGCCTTGCCAGCAGCGCTTGCCGGTTTGAAGACCGCCGACGCGTTTCGATTACTTGCGCAGACTCGCGAGATGATTGAACGCGG
>JANNON010000145.1:0-11284 GCA_031399105.1 Blastocatellia bacterium
CCCCTGTTTGTTGCATAGTCGTACTGCAGGAAGTGGCTGCGGTCGATGTGCTCGCTGCTCTTGCCGCGACCGCCACGCAGCCGGCCGCTGTCGACCTCGTAGCTGCCAACCCTGCTTATGAAACAGGTCTCGCACGACGGCGCTCGGGAAGTAGTAACTCTCTCTGCGCTAGACAACTCTTCAATTCAGCCAATGTTGGAGAAGGCGGGCGCAATGCTGGCGCGCGACCTCATGTTGGGCAGTGAGCGCAAGCGTCTGTCACGGACAGCATAATTACAAATGGGACTTCGACCACGTTTCAGTACCCCACTAAGTCAGGCGCGCGACCGGTTCGTGCGACGACTGATTCGTCCCTTCGACCTGTTCCGGCCACAGACTCGATTATATGTAGGTTTCAGCTTGCTGGTGATCGCAACGACGCTGCTGTTGGTTACGAAATTCTCGCCGGTCCTCACCGAGAACTACAAAGAAGGCGAT
The DNA here is from genome assembly GCA_031399105.1 of Blastocatellia bacterium. Lineage (GTDB taxonomy): Bacteria > Acidobacteriota > Blastocatellia > Pyrinomonadales > Pyrinomonadaceae > PSRF01. Next base: position 478 of record JANNON010000145.1, read on the forward strand.
GTCGTGCTGCAAACAGTGGTGGCTCCGGCAGACATAACGACCATCGACGCTGCGGACACCGAACGCCGAAAAGCAACCGCTCGCAACTCCACGCGACCGGTATTCAATTACGATTCGACCAGATCCGAAAGCTCTGCGCAGAGCTTTACTGCAGCATGGAACGACCTTAAGAACCATCAGCAGAATGACGACAAAGCGGCGACGTGGAGCGGCGAAGGTGGATCAGCGGTGGCGCGGGCAGTTATTGCGCACAAGTTTGATCCCGTTGAATTGGATCGTTTAACGGGCCTGGTTCGAGAAATCAGCGATCGCTACATCTACGATGATGGTGAGGCCGACAGGCTGGATCAAGAGGTTGTGCTCGTAGATGTTCGCAATCGGGCCGGTCAGATGATTATTTCCGAGCCAAGGACGAGAATGACCTCGTTAACGGCGGCGCGGCGCAACCTTGAATTACGAGTGTTGAGTCTCTCGGGTTGGAGCCGTGATGAGCGCATTGCACTCGCCACGGCGATGATGCCGTTGATAAGGCCCAACATCATTCTCGATCAAACCGCAACTGCCACCGCACGTGAAAGCGAAGCAAACCGAATTCTGCCCAGCGTGATTTCGCTCAAACGTAATCAGGTGATCGCGCGCACCGGCGATTCGGTAACTCCAGCAATGCTCGCGCAGTTCGCCGCTATCAAGAGCACCGGCCAGCAGGGCCGACCATGGCACAACCTGATTGGATTGCTGGCGCTGGTAACTGCGATCTACTGGGTCGTATGGAAGTTCACTGAACATCGCAGCAATACCACGCAATTATCTCTTTCAAAACGTGGAGCGTTCGCCTTAGTTGGTTCAGCTATTTTGGTGCAGATCGCACTGCTGCGCATCGGTTTTATTTTTGGCGACAGCATAGCGGCGCAGATGAGGATAGCCCCGTTTAATGACGCTACTATCTGGAACTTCGCAATTCCCTTTGCTGCCGCTGCGTTGCTGGTAGCGATGCTGATCGATACGCAACTGGCATTTCTCACGGGTGTGGTTTCATCGCTGTACGCAGGCATGCTGGCGCCGACCGGGATGCAAAAGGCGGTCTACTCTTTTGTTTCCTGTGCGGCCGCCGTTTACGGCATCGGGCGCTACCGCGAACGACAGTCGGTGACTATCGCCGGACTCCTGATCGGAGGAGTCAACATCATTATGGCGTTGGCCCTGATCGCCTATTCAGAACAGCCCTTCACGATCAGAGTTGTTCTTCTGGCGATAGGCTGTGGCTTTGCTGCCGGTCTCCTGACCGCCGTGTTCACTGCGGGCGGATTGCCAGTCAACGAGTCGCTTTTTGGAGTACTCACCGACGTTAAGCTGCTGGAACTTTCGAACGCAGATCTTCCAGTGTTGGGACAGATGGCAATTCGCGCTCCAGGTACGAACCAGCACTCACATGCTGTGGGCCAACTCGCCGAAGATGCCTCCCGCGCAGTTGGCGCCAACCCTCTGTTGGCACGGATTGGCGCGCTTTATCACGACATTGGGAAACTGGCAGCGCCGGAGTATTTCGTGGAGAACCAACAGGGTAACAATCCGCACGATCGGCTGCGCCCGACACAGAGTGCGAGGATCATTACGAGTCATGTGACTTATGGAATGCGGCTAGCCAAGGAAATAGGATTACCGTCAAAGATCGCAGACTTCATCCCGCAACACCACGGTACTCGAACGCTTCACTTTTTCTTGCGCAAAGCCCAGGCCCTCGCCAAACCTGATGAAGTTGTGGATGAAAAAGAGTTTCGCTATCCGGGACCAAAGCCCCAGTTCAAGGAAGCCGCGATCATGATGATTGCAGATTCCTGCGAAGCGGCCGCACGTTCACTCGAGCGCCCCGATCCTGAGAATATTCGCATCATCGTTGTAAAGATTGTGGATGCAATTATCAGCGACGGCCAATTGGACGAATGTGATCTCACTCTTCGCGAGTTGATGACTATCCGCGAAGCAATCATTAGCGCGCTGACTGCGATCTACCACGCGCGTATCGACTATCCTGGCTTTAATCCGCCCTCAATATCCGGTTCGATCCCCCGAATTCCGGCGCCGGAGATCGATAGCGAAGAACGAGGCATTACCTACAGCAAGGCTTCCGAGATTCCAATCAACGAGGGCGGCGAAGTTGAAGATGAAGCGATAACGCGAAAGACTGCCAAGCGGTGAGTTCTCGCTAGCGCTCTAACTGAATTGCTTACGAAGCTTTTGGTAAGTCGTCGGGAGGTCTTCGGGGAGGACTCTGGTTTCGGCGACCGTCGTCATGAAGTTCGTGTCACCTGCCCACCGCGGCATGATGTGAATGTGGATATGGTCAGCAATTCCTGCACCAGCAGCTTGTCCTAGATTCATTCCTATATTCAAACCATCCGGACGATAGACCACACGAAGAGCCGTCTGACAACGCTTGGTCAGATCCATCAGCTCGTCAGTGGTCTCCTTAGCAGCGGCATCAAGATCAGGTACGTGTTGATAAGGCACGACCAGTAGATGTCCGCTGATATAGGGATAGAGATTGAGGACGATAAATGCCCGCTCGCCTCGATGAACGACGAAGTTCTGCTCGTCATGAGCAGTATCAGCGTTGATCGAGCAAAAGACGCAACCATTGGAAGTTGGGCTGCTACCGCTGGACCCGATGTATTGACCTCGCCAGGGGCTCCACAACCTCTCCAAGTTTTGCTCCTCGAATTTTCGACTAAAGAGTTGGTGGCTGATGGTTGCCATCAGGAGCGATGGCTAACGAATTTTCACCGGCGGGTAGGGACCTGGGATTGTCATCATTGATAAGTTCTTTGAGTTCTTTGCCTGGTTTGAAATAAGGGACACGTTTCGCGGGAATGCTGACAGGATCACCGGTCTTGGGATTTCTGCCACGACGAGCGCCCCGCTCGCGCACGCGAAAACTGCCGAAGCCACGAAGTTCGATCTTCTCGCCCTGATTCAACGTCTCAATAATGCTCTCAAAGACTATCTCGACTAGACGTTCGGCATCTTTTTTTGTGAGTTCCGCCGCTCTGGCGACGTCTTCGACTAGCTCCGCTTTTGTCATGCGTCACCTCAAATTAAAAAGAAAGGATGGTTCTTCCCTGACCACTCCATAGTGTAGCGAAATCCACTTTACTTGTTAGATTAGCGAGGTGTGCCCGAATCCTTACACTATCAGAAAACATTCACACCCGGCAAGATATTGAAGGCCGATGCAACAGCAAAATCAACCCAAATAAATAAAAATAGACCTCGCCCTTTGACTAGCATAAGCGCCTAAAGTCGGGGCCAGGCCTATTTTATTCGCCGACTATTTCTGCTCTTCTTCGGGTTCGGATCTACCCAGTCCGAAATCAGCTAACTCACCCAGTGATGCCATTCCACTTCCAACTTCCGAGGAGTAAACCTTGGTATCGATGATGGGTTCGTCCTTGCCGACCGCGCGGGCGGAGAGTCCAATCTTCTTACTTTCAGAATCGATTCTTAAAATTTTGAAATCCATCTCTTGTCCGAGTTGGACCACATCCTCTGGCTTGGTCACACGGTCTTCGGATAGCTCCGAGATATGACAGAGACCTTCCAAGTTGTCATCGAGTTCGACAAAAGCGCCGAAGTTCGCAAACCTGGCGATCTTACCGTGGACAACGTCTCCGGGAGAGTGTTCAGTTACAAACTTATCCCAGGCGTTTGGCTCCAGGTCCTTGATCGAGAGGGACAGCCGGCGATTCTCGGTATCGATGCTGGTAATTACTGCATCGATCTCCTGCCCCTTTTTCAAGACTTCGCTGGGATGCTTGATCCGTCGCGACCACGAGATGTCTGACACGTGGACCAGTCCATCGACGCCATCCTCGATCTCAATAAAAGCACCGAAATCGGTGAGGTTGCGCACGCGGCCATGTACGCGCATCCCTACCTGATACCGTTCGTGAAGGGTCTGCCAGGGATTCTCCTGGATCTGCTTCATGCCCAGACTAATGCGTCGTCCTTTGGGATCTACGCTCAGAATCTCAACTTCGACTGTGTCGCCAGGGTTAACGAGCTTGCTCGGGTGCTTCACTCGTTTGGACCAGCTCATCTCTGAAACATGTACGAGTCCTTCGACACCACTCTCCAACTCCACAAATGCGCCGTAGTCAGCCACGCTTGCTACCTTGCCGGTTACTCGCGCACTGATTGGAAAACGTTCCTCGACACTGGACCAGGGATCCGGCAGTAGCTGTTTGTAGCCTAAAGAAACCCTCTCACGCTCGCGATCGAACTTCAGGACCTTTACCTGAATCACGTCTCCAACTTTAAAGAGCTCGTTTGGATTTTGCAGTCTGCCCCACGACATGTCGGTGACGTGCAGCAATCCGTCTACACCACCGAGATCAACAAACGCACCGTAGTCCGTCAAATTCTTGATCTGACCCTCGACGACGATCTCTTCCTCAATGTGCTGTAGCGTCTGATCTTTTTTACCAGCGTTTGCTTCTTCGAGCACGCCTTTACGAGAAAGAACAACGTTGGAACGTTTGCGATTGAGCTTGATGACCTTCGCTTCAATCTCTTGGTTTCTCAGGCTATCGAGGTTGCGAACTGGGCGAACATCTACTTGTGAACCAGGTAAAAAAGCAGCGATGCCATCGATATCAACTCGTAGGCCGCCTTTAATCCGTTCGATAACCCGGCCCTTCACATTGGTGCCATCGCGGTAGGCCTTCTCCAAATCATCCCAGGCCTTCATCCGAACGGCATCAGCTCGAGACAGAATTGGCAGACCATCCGCCGTCTCCATGCTCTTAACCAGCACGTCAACTTCGTCACCGGGCTTGACGGCCAACACACCGTCTTCGGTGAATTCGGCTGGGTTTACGATGCCCTCGGATTTGTAACCAAAGTCGATTACTACTCCGCGCTCGCTGATTCCAACCACGGTGCCGCGCACAACCTCGCCCTCCTGGAGGGTGGCCTGCTCTTGTTCAAACTGGTCGAGCAGTTGACCGAAGTCAACATCTCCACCAGGTCGTGGCTCGTCGTCATCAGCTTCGGCTTGTGAATAGGTTGGTTGTTGGACTGCGGCAGCGGCTTGCGGTGCAGCAACTTGCTCACCGGAAGAGGGTTTGTCGACTACCTCGCTGTCACTCAGCTTGGGTTCTTCACTAAACATGCAGACTCCTGTGGCGACCCGGACTACCTCAGCGCGTTAAAGATCATTTCGCGCTTCGTGGCACGCAAGCCGTTAGACATCCAACGACTCACGGATAGTGGTCAGCGGCCGTAAGGCTGATTGAACGTTGGTGTAATGTCGAGAATTTGAAATGGAGCGAGGAATGCGAGCCGTGTTGATTTGGAAAAGGAGGTTTATTGGTTTCGATTTCCGCCGTGCCCGTAGTCACCCGCTCGTCCGACAATCACCTGCCGCTTTACCGGGTAGGTGGGCAATGTACACGGCGTAATGACGGCATGTCAAGGCGGTAACATCAACTGGCGCAAAGTATAACCAACGCTACCGCCTTACTATGCAAACTCGCTCCGGGGGCTACTGACTCGACGCTGAAAGGTTCCTCGAACTGCGCGGTACAACGTATACGCCAGCCGAGTGTGAACCGACGAAGAGAGTGTTCTGGTCCTGCGAGTCAAACGCCAGGGACCAGATTCGCTGACTTGGTAAGCGATGCTCTTTCGGATCGATTCGAGCCCATGTTAGACCAGCATCCAGGGTCCGATAAACTCCCCCGCCGATCTCCCCATTCTGAAAAGCGTTGCCGACAAAGATTTCGTTACCGTCTCGCGGGTTAACCAATATGCTCGTGAAGTCGCCAAACGGCAGGTTTCCACCGCGGCGATTCCAGGTTAGGCCGCCATCGTGCGAAGCGTAAAATGCCTGCTTGGTGCCGACATAGACCCGTACATCATGTTGCGGATCCACGGCTATGGTATTTACTGGAGCGTCGTTAGGAACTCCCGCCAACTGTCGCCACGAATTTCCCCCGTCGCGAGTAACCAGGACGCCGGAAGACGCAGTGCCGACCCAGATGGTCTCTGGCGTTTGTGGATTAGTGGCAATCGACGTGGTGCGAGGGTCGAGACCAGCTGTATAGGATAACTTCTTCCATCCCTTAGTTGGATCCGAGGTCTTGTAGAGTCCAATATTGGTGGCTGCCAGAAAGGCCGGTCGCCCTGTTTCGGAATCCGAAGTCTGGACCAGGGCATTGACGGCCTCGGCCAGAATTATGAATTCTCCCGCATTTCCATCAGCGTCGGCACCGTCACTACGTGACACACCCAACGCTCCAAGCGTGATGTCATCGAATTTGCCAGTGAGAGGAAGGTGACGATCGGATTGAAACCTCTTCAATGCAGCAATTGTTTTCGCGCCGGCCTTGCCATCCGGAATTCCGATCACATAACCACCGGCATTGAGTGCCTCTTGCGCTCGCCGAATCGCTTCATCAGGCTTTTGGGAAGAACGACGAGACGTGGCGCTTGCCACCCTTGTAGAAGACTTCTTACCACGGGCTGTTGCACGCTTCTTCGCGGTTGCAGAAGCAGGCTTATTGACCGACCAAATTGGTGACCAGGAAGTGCCTCGATCAGTTGATCTATACACACCGAGATTCGTTCCGAGGTAAATAATACTCGCGTCTTGCTGATCCTGAAGAATGGAATAAGTTATCAAGCGTGAGGGCATGTTACGCATCGACGGTTTCCAGCTCTCGCCGTTGTCATTACTTACAAACAAAAAGCCGCCGCCAGTTGCAGTGTTGATAGTAGCGGCGTAAATCCTGTTCGGACTATCTCGATCTGCCACAATCGTGTTGGCGAACCGTCCGCTGAAACCACCATTCGTCGGCAGAAACGACTTGCCGCTGTCATAGGAAACCATCACGCCATAGTTATTAGTGCCAATGTAAATCGTCTCGGGACGGGAAGGATGCACCGTAATAGAGTTAATCTCGAGCTGTCGGGATGTCGTAACCATCCATGAGTCCGCGTCCCCACCCCGTTCACTTCGCCAGAACCCTTCCGTCGTTCCGGCAAAAACCAAGCCCGGTATGGAGGGGTGCTGCAGAATCGCGCGAGTCCTACGTGACTGCGATGGAATGCCTTGAACTTTCTTCCAACTGTCACCTGCGTTCTTTGTTTCATAGATGCCGCTGCAGGCTGACATGATGACGTGGTTCGGATCGCGAGGATCGATGTTTATGGCAAAGATGTCAGAGTCATCGATGATCCCGGTCTTAATTGATCGCCATGACTTGCCGCCGTCTGTGGACTTAAAAGGCAGGTACCAAGTGCCCGCATAAATAGTATTAGAAGTCCTTGGATCGACTGCCAGCGATTCAACGTGAACCAAACCGGGAGTGTTGTAGGTTGGAAGCTGATGCCATGAGTCCCCGGAATCATCTGATCTGAAGATGCCGTTAAATGTACCGGCAAATAAGACATTCGGATCAGACTCGGACTGAATCAATGAGTGGAGAGCCTCCTTCTTCAATTCCTGACCCTCTCGCCACTTCATTCCACCATCGGTCGACTTGAAGAATCCGCCAGGATCCTTAGGCCTATGAGCAGCGACGTAGAGTGTTTTCGGGTTTCTTGGATCCACAATAATGTGATCGACAAATAACTTCGGCCGATTGAAGTTGTATAAGAGTTCCCACCGCTTACCGCCATCCGCTGACGTGTAGATCTGGCCATCGAGGGTCCCGAAGTAGAAGCGATCTGGATTACTTGGGTCGACTACCAAATCACGAACGTCTCCACCTGGCGGGCCAGTTGGGCGCCACTCCTGTGCATACAGCGCGGGATCGGCGGCTGCACCGCCTCTGGAGGGAAGCTCCAGACCGATGGCGACAGAAGTACCAAGAACCGCGAGCGCCACGAGGGAGGAAACATACTTAAGGGTCATTCTATTCATCGTTAATTTTCATTCAACCGCAACATTCCGTTTAACGACACCATGGGTGTCGTTGAAAGTTTAATACAAATCACCTGGTTTGTATCCCACAACTTCACTCGGCGTTACGATGCTAAACATCCGAACAGCCGTTGCACCTCTTGTAATCAATGAAAAGCGGGCGATGATTCCCAAATGGGAAGCATCGCCCGCAGTTTAGAGTTGCGTCGCAATTGTGACGCAAACGGTTTAGGTGTTACTCGTCATCATCGCGTCGTCCCCGACGTCTCGGAGCACGTTTGCACTCGGGACAGGGCGACACTGAGGCGTCCATGCTGGCTGCTGGCTTTCTTGCACCTGTTTGTACAACCCAAAGCTCAACAGTCAAATCAGCACGGCAACCACCGTCGAGAGTGACGATGCGTGACGCATCGATACCACGATTGTTGACGAGATAGTTCTTGGCACGATCCGCCCGTGTCTGGCCTTCGCCAGTGCATGTGCCGTAGGCAATGATGTAGCCTTCCGCACCAGGCGTGTTCTGCAGTTGAATCGCATAGTTATCGAGACGGGCTTTCTCATCGTTAAAGCGGATGTTCCCATACTCGTCGAACTTGGTCGGCTCGATGATCGGCGGCGTTTGAACCTGTGCCGAGCACGATGCGCTAGTGGTACAAGCCGGTGCGAACCCGCCTGTGTCAACCGTTGCAGTCACGGTCTGACCACCTAGACCGGTAGTATCAACTGTAATAGTTGACGTACCCTGTCCGCTGCTGATAGTTCCAGCTGACACCGACCAGTTGTAGGTTGGTGAAACTCTCGTATCGCCACCCGCGACACTCACCGTAAACGTAATAGGTGAACCCTCGGGCACGTCAGACGGACAACTCACCGAAACCTGAGGACATGGAGCAATACAGCCCGTGCACGGCGCCACTGTAACAGTGGTGCTCGAGGTGGCCGTATGAGCATTGCCATCGTTAACTTCGACCGTTGCTGTATAGGTCCCAGCTTGCACACCGCTCAGATCCCAAGTAACCATCCGACCTTCCCCTGAAAGTCGACCACCTGTAACTGAGTAGGTATACAGCAGCGTGTCTTTGTCTTGATCCTGACCATCCGCCGTAAGTTGGACTTCCCAGCTTGCACTGGGCGTACAACTGTCAGACACCATACCTTCAGGACATGGTGAAGTGAGTGACGCAGTCGAAGCCGACAGCGTTACAGTTGGCGGCACATTAGGTGGCGGAGGAACCATTCGCGCATTGCGGCGACCGATCCAGAACTGCCCAATAAACCCGTGTGGATCTTCCGAGAACCTGAACCCGTTTGGAAGACCACCCGTGGTCGCAGGAACGGTAAAGCCTGGGACAACCACGATGCCACGCCCGGGAACTGGTACACCCGAGAGGTTGATCACGCTAACATTATTCACATTAGCTTCATTGAAGTGGTTGCGATCCTGAGGATTGAGGTGGATGCGATAAGCAGCACCAATTCCCCACCAACGACGCGGATAGACCTTGACGCCTGCCAGAGCCTCCACTGGGTTATTCTGGAAGGCATTCGGAGTTCGTCCGGCGACATACTGAGTTGAACGAACTTCAAAGATCGGTTGATAGTGCTTGCTGATTGGGAAGTCAAACCCAACACCGGCGATGATCTCATCAGGTCGATCGAGCAAGACGAAATCGCCTAGCCCTTTTGGATTACTATTCAGGATGTAGCCAAAGTTCGCAGAAATATTGACACTCCTGCTGAGGCGACCATCAACAAAACCAATCAGGCCAAAGTCGCCAATATCGCCACCAGGACCAGCCCCGCGCTGCATCTGAGTGAAGCCACTCAGATCATCCCCTTTGTCCGGGTACCAGCGGTAGAATGGAATGATTCCAGCACCTAGAGCACTCTCCGGATCCGTGAATCGGATTTTTGCCCCAACGACGAAATTGGTAAAGCTTGATTCGCCGTAAGGTCGAGACACAAATGGAGCGTCAGGTAGGTAGCTGGGAGCTATCGTGAACACTGTAGGAACTTCTATTGGACTCTGCGGGCCTGGGAGAAGCGGTGGGCGGCAATTCCCTGTCAATATCGTACAAGGAATAATCGTCGTCGACAGCACAATGCCTGGCAAGATTCCGCCTACAGATGAACCGATACCAGGAAAAGTATCCGCCGTACCGAACGTTCCGCTGTTTGGACTAGCAATTGGCGGCCCTAATTGTGCCGAAAATCCCGGAAAACCAAACAGACTGCCTATGTGCCCTGGCCCCTGACCGAAGGTGCCGGCCGAACCACCCACAAACGGAAACTGAACGAAGGGCTGGTTATTGAATGGCCGGAAAATGGCAGTGCCTCGTAGCGTGCCGACATTCGGCCCCTGAGGCGCGAGAATAATCGCAGGTAGACTACAAAACGCGGCTGGCCCACAACCACCTACGTTTGGCAGGTAAAAGCTTGAAAGGTTTTGCGGATTATTTAACTTGATACCGCGATAACCATTGGTTTTGAAGAAGAGCTCAATGTGGTCGTTCAAGCCAACGTTGAAACTTAACGGGATATCCGTAATGTCAACATTGCCCGGATCGCGATCATAATTGCTGTACGCGATACTGAACGTGAACTCGCCCTTCCGAATCGTCGCACCGTCGTAAACTGTAAAAAGTCCGGTTGGACCACCTTCTGGACCACCCGTGCCTACTGACGGAGATTGATTCCGCGGATCGTTAGGCGATCTTAAAGTCTGCGCTGATACTACAGCACATAACACCAAAGTAGCGAGCGCGGCAATAAGCGCTCTTTTTGCGAGTCTCATCGCATTCCTCCTGCGAAATCGAAATGAGTATCGAAGTCTAATTATGAAATACCACCGTGGGCAAGTAGCCAGCCCTACAATTGACCGGCCGA
>JANNON010000192.1:0-17315 GCA_031399105.1 Blastocatellia bacterium
CGGCACGAGCGGCGCGGCGTATCCACTTGCGTTTCGCTCTGTGGTTCGTTCGTGAGTTCAGTTGGTCACGCACCGTTTCTCACCAGGAGCAAGTAGCAGTGGACCACCACTCCTTATGGGGAGCTTTGGCAATCACCATGCCGAAGCTTCCGCTGAGTTGTTTCGAAGAAGTTTGTTGAGAATTTATGCGGGTTATGGGCCGAAAATGATTGGCTTGCGTGTTTTGACCTCACAGCGCGAAAGGGCGTGGGGTCTTAAACCATCAACGTCATTAGGCTGTTTCAGCCTAATGATGCTCAAACTAGGTTCTTTTGGCCTAGTCTATGTTGAGCGACGGAGTTAACGCTCCACTAAGTCAAGAAACCATGATTTTCGGACCTAAAAATGGGTTGAAGGATCCAACCAAGAATTGGGGGATTACTAGGCTCGACGGTTTCGGATCCGCTTCTTAGCTGTGGCGTTAGTCTTTCGCTTCGCCGTTCCTGCAGAAGTTGCAGGTCTCGATTTTTGCGTTTTAGTGAGGCTTGCGTTTGCTGTGAGTTTTTGCGGCAAATCCAACCGAGCGTCGATTAGTAGGTCTATAGAAATGTTGGCTGCTCTGGCGTAAGCAAGCAACACTATGAGTGGCGGCTCACGCAGACTCTGTTCAAACCTCGAGATGTTGCCCGCATACAGTCTCAAAGGCTCCGGCAATTCCTGACTCTTCAAAAGTTCGACCATTTGTGCCTGTGAAAGATCGAAGCTAGTGCGAATGTTGAGCAGCTTCTCAGCCAAACGAGGAGTCAGAGGGCGCGACGATCCCATTTAAAGCAGCCCTCCCTTCGGACCTGGCCGTCGGCTAAAGCTTTGGCTGCTTGTTTTGGGTGTGCTATTCTTGCTCCCTATGGGGAGCATGGCTCGCGAACTACTTTGAGGTGCCCGAAATCTCATTTCTGAGATACGGGCGTTTCTCATTAGCTGCTACTTCGCTGAACCGCTTTATGCATTGGCGCTAATTGTCAAAGAAGAGCTTTGTTCAAAGCCCGAACGTTTGGATAAGCCTGGGATCGGCGCTCACGTCAAACCAAACGGCTCTAATGCCAGGACGCTGGCTTCTGTCGATCAATTTGACTAATACGGATCTTGTAATGTCGATTGAGGATCATAACAAAACACTGGTCATTCTCCACGTGGTGACTGCCGTATTTTTCAGTGCCGGACTCGTCGGTTCGCCATGGATAATAGCCAAGAATTTCAGGCACGCGGAACAGACAGCTACGGCAGTCCTAGTGTTTGGGATTGTGTTCGTCATGGCGGCCCTTTTCTGGACAACCGCGATAACGATGTATTTAAGAAAACCTGTAGGCAGGAAGCTGGCGTTGATTGCGGCCGTTGCAAGTTTCCCGATCTTCGGCGCTCTCGGGATTTACAGCTGGTGGTTCATGCATAGTGAGGGTGCGAAACACATGTATGGGATAACGACCACCGCGACTGGGCCCTGATACTTGATGATTAGCAATCTCCGGACTCTTCGGTTCTCAGGACCAATTTGATCTTGATGACAGTGCTACTAGTGCTCAGCTTCTGCGTCGGCGCCGCTTTCCATTTAGGCTGTCGCCGATAACTCCAATCAAGACGACCACACCCGCCACCAAACCAACGGCCTTGAGCGCTTGGCCAGCTTCAGGATATGTCGGTTCCAGAGCCATACCGAAATCATAGGTCTTCCTACATGCAGGACAGACGGTACCAATGCCGGCAATCAAAAGGGGTAGCCATCTAGGATTTGCGGTTGGATGATCGTGCGAACATGGATGCAATATTCCTCCGTCCTGTTCACAGCACGAGCACGCGAGCATATGTGAACCATCTCCATAATAACCGGTTGTCTTCAGAAACGTGCTTCCTTGGCAATTCTTGCACTGAATTTGCATTCCTGGTCTCATAAGTCTCACCTCGCTTATAGGTAAGGCAGATTGAGAAATTCTCACAATCGCACCTGCAATCGGCTCATGTTTGCCTCAAGCTTTCATTGAGCGGATACTCCGAAAGAGTCCGAACAATGCGATCGCAAATTGCTGACCAAAGTCTTTTCTCTATTTGCGTATCCCTCAGGTTCACTCCAGAAGTCATCCCAAGCATCGTTGAGTGCGCAGTGCACAATGTCCTTGGTTTCTGAGGAAACGGCCCGACAACCAATCTCCGATACGCCTCGTTGAGCTTCTTGAGCAAATCCCTGAAGAATATGGTTGGGGAAGCAACGGGCATACTCCGGTTCAGGACTAGCGGCAGAAATGAGCATTAGTTCATTCCAACGTTCCTGTAGCGTACTCGCTTGTGTGTGGAAGCCGGCCAATCTCAAACCTGATAGCATTGCTGCCATTCGCGCAGCGTCCGAAGGATGGCTAGCGTAGCCAAGAGTATGATAAGGGTCCTTACCGCGCGTCGCTGAAAGGTGCAAATGAGACCAGACAAACGCCGGACCCAGAGTGTAAACCGCGAATAGGTCACAAAACAATTCTATGGCCCAGCCTCCAACCCAAGCGTTTGACCAGCCATATAAATTATCGATGAACTCCTTAGGACCGCGACTTCGTGTTTCTTTCTCTAGTTCTTCCTCCAAGTACCCTAGTACCAGGTCGAGCGCTCTCGATAACGCGTCTTGAAACGGCTTAACGCGAGGATCGTACTTCTCTGCGATCAATGGATGGGCCAATTCGTGATAGATATCAGGAAGGTGGAGCAGGAAATTCCCCTCGCTGAGCGGAACGCATAGCAGGTTCAAGTCTGGGTAAATCTTGAAATAGGATTGGGAAAGCGGTGTGACAACAGGCGGCAAGAGTGGGTAGTGGGTTTCAGTCCTAATTCTATCAACAAGTTGATTCAGATACTTGTCGGTCTCGATGGCTCGCTCAAGTGCCGTGATACAGACTGTCTCCAGGAAGTCCAGTTCCCATACGGCGCGACGGAACCTTCTTAGACGTTCAGGCTGGACATCCGGCTCAAGCATTAGTGGGTCATCGACGAGCGAGCGAAGTTTGTCAAGCACGTCCCGGATCCGGCTTCGACAGATCTGCTCCAAACGCTGGAATTCACGGGGCAGGGTCATGGGAATCATCGAGAGAAGACACCGCCCCCGTTCTACGTATTGATTGACCGAACCTTGAAAATAATCGTTCAACGTGCCGAACCTCGTAGTCGTGCCATGGCGCTAACTTGTTCTTGCTCCAATGACTGGGCGAGTTTTTCCAGAAGGTTGATCACACTTCGATCAACGTCAACAGAAAGCAACGCCGTTCCAGCTCTGGCCCATTCGCTTTCATCTACCTTGGTTTTATCGCGTACTAATATGGTGATTAGTCGACTTGAGAGATCACTCCATTTTCCAGATCCGATACTCATGAGAAATCCAGACAGTCGCTTTCTTCCTTCATCATCAGGGGTACTTGCCCCGCGTTTTAGCCCAATAAGTACACTGTCCAGTAGTTCGGCATACTCTCGAATCTGTTCATATAGTCCCGAATAAAGCCCACCTTCGCTCATAGCGAACGCCGTTGCCTCGTCTTTGAGGGTCGCGTGATACTCAAGTGCCTCCGAGTTGTAATCGGTCGCCTCTTCACCGAGAAATCGGTCATTGAGCTTAATTGTGATCGGATACCGCGCGCAGTCCTCGGGACGTGTCCAAGTTAATGCAGTTAGGTAGAACACGTCTTCCAAACATTGTTTCATTGGAAGCGGACCTTGAGCATGTTTGACATGCAAGGGTTTCACCGTCCCTGGTCGATGAAATGCACGACCAGTCGAACAGAGATATCCATCAGATTCGTTGACAATGTAGTGCAATCCGACTTGAGGATTATGAACCCAGTTTCGACCGCCTCTTTCCTCTGTGTCGAAGAATCGAATAGGGGCCGGGGATGACTTTGGAATCTCGAGAATCGTTAATGTCGCATCTTGAGTTAAGGTCTGTTCACGCTTTAAGAACTCAATAGCCTTCTGTGCGCCAGCCTTCTCACTTGGCCAGAGGCGTCCATCTCTATGAATTACTATTGTGCGCACTTGGTCGATTCCAGCTCGGACTTCCTCGCGGATCGTTTCTATTAGATAGCTCTCTAGCTGTTCTTCTAGCAGTTGCTCCTTCTGTCTCGACGTTTTGAAGATTGTTCGAATGTTAGCACCGCGTTTTCCGACTACAACCAATCCCGCTGTATTGTGCTTTACATCAACTCCGATTGTGAGGTCGGCGTTGAGTGGGGTTTCCAAAACAAAGGGCCAGCGTTGATTCGTAAGTAGGATCTTATTGAGTGCAACCATCCGAAGATAGCCTGAGAGCTTGCCGCGACTCTCTCTCTTGGGAACATAGCGAGGTTTGCCATCACTATTGTTGGTAAGCACGTAGCATTCATGTCCTACGGCGGAGTGCATTGTTGCGGCACAGATATCGATCTTACGCAATTCGCGGATCACTGTGGCGGAGAGCTGGTCCTCCTCGCGGATTCTACGATCGGTTGTGTGATGAATCATTACTACGGCATAGCCAGGTTTTCTGCACTTTGCCTTAACAGCCTCCAGGATGGCGTTACCTTGATACGGGAAAGTTCTTGGAACGCGGTCGTTATAGGTTTCGATGATCGGCTCATAACTTGTTGTCTTACCGTCATTCGGGAAAGGCGGAAATAGTTCATCGACAGCACGAGTTAGATCCTTGATAAAGCGCTTCCCATAGCTCTCAAGCACGCTTTGGGGGAGGATGAGGTACTGACGGTCGAGCCGCTCTCTACGAAAGAAGCCCACCGTGTGGTCTTTGAGCAGCGCGAGTCGTTCTCGTCCTAGACCGTCCAAACTAATCTGTTGAGCGCCAGCAGTTCCTCGGACTGAGAGTACCGTCGAGTTCCCGAATTTTAGATCTGGCACGCTGAACATTTTTGCGGGCACCTCGATTGGATTGCGGTCAACACAAAGCTGCGTGTCTCCGAATCGAAGGCGGGTCAAATAGCGACGAACGAAATCGACCGAGAACTTCTGCCTCTGCCAAGGCGGTAAGATAGAGCGCTCGTGGTATCGTTCGGTCTCTTCATCGTGTGCACCATAGACCAAATAGCAGAGAGGCGCCGGAGCCGCACGTTCTTGGCCGCGGTTATCCCGATAAAGGAGAACAGACGAGTCATGGGCAAGTTGAGCGAGTTCCTGAGGAATCGGCTTCTTAGATTCTTGAACTATATAGTCCAAGAGAGTGCATAGTTCGCCGTCCTTCTTTACTACATACTCATTTACATTAAGATCAGCGAGCGCTCCGACGCGGATTTCGTACCATTGATGACCATAGTGGTAGATGTAGTGCCTGCCCTTCCACTTTGGAAATTGATCACGGGAGATATGAGCGGGAAGTGGCCTTCGGGCAATATATTTGTTGGTTACATGGACGCATAGACCCAATCCTCCATCCGCAGTGAGAGTAGATCTTACGGAGAACCCTTGATACTGGCACATACTTGGTGTCGAGTAGCTAGGCTGTTTGCTAAAGAAGCCATGGCCGGCTTTTGGTTGCCATAATTCAGGCTGCGAATAAAGAGGTTGCTGCAGCATGAATTGAAGAAATCTTAAACAGATCTCATCGTTCTGCGGCGAACGCTTTGTGTAATCAAGATCAAACGTGCCGTCGACAGCGTCTAGTCGGACAAACGCTCGGACCAGTTCAAGTGACGACGGTACTGCACTGGCATCGTCCCTGACTACAACATGGGGCCCACCTTCATAATCCACAATCGTGACTGGTTTCTTGAGGGTGTAGCTCAATTTGCGAATCAGCAATTGCCGATTGTGATAGTACTCCGGCTGATCAGAACTCAACCCTCTCACTCGGTACAGTCTATAACGCGAGGTGAGTGACCCTAAATTAGTGATTGGAAAAACATTGGACTGGATTCCTGGCATGACTGAACCTCCCAACATGGCGTCCGAAACGAGCAAGTCTTGCAGGCTTCTGCGAACTGAGCGGCCGGATATTCAAGTGGTAGCGGAATTCCCTTGCTCGCATCACCATCCGCAAGACTCATTTCCGTTGCGCTATGCGCAATATAGCTATCGATTTCTTCGATGTCAGTTTCGTCAAGCCTATACTGCCGAGGCTTGTTTGTAAGCAACTGGAATTCTAAAAGCCGGATTGATGTCGGTGCCATCGGCCCACAGGCCGGAAAATCCTTATGAGGCTCGCATCGAGAGAGGGCAACAGCATATGTCGCCAACTGGAGCCTATAATCCATCACCCCAAAGCTGTGGACCTTCCAATCTACAATCACAGGGGTTTGAGACTTAAAGAACGCTATCAAATCCGGAACTGCTCGTACCGTAACTCCGAAAAATGGAAACGTTAAAGGACGTTGCGGTATTAGCTTTGTTGCAGTAGACAGATAACCCAGTAGCTTTTGCGCACCTAGCAAATTTCGAAGAGCCTGCTCAACATCCTTCCAAGCAGCATCACATTCCTGATCACTAACCTCTAATCCGAATTCGATTGGATATAAGGCAGCAAAATTATC
Organism: Blastocatellia bacterium; assembly: GCA_031399105.1. Taxonomy (GTDB): domain Bacteria; phylum Acidobacteriota; class Blastocatellia; order Pyrinomonadales; family Pyrinomonadaceae; genus PSRF01. The sequence goes on from JANNON010000192.1 coordinate 6,519, forward strand.
CGCGGCTTTGGTCGGCGACATCCCCGGTTCCCTAACGCGATGCTCTTTCGCAAACGCTAGTTGGGCCGTGAAAACAGAGCGCGCATAATCAAGGGTCTTGGAGGTGCTGACGGGCCACTTGTTACTTAGTGCCGGAACGATTCTGCGACTGATTACGTGATCCACGACGCTCCCTCGCCAAGCAGCAACACTCTGCAACTTGGAAAGGAGATATATCTCCCGCTGCAGCGGTATCTTTGTGGCTCGAGAGTTTGCGACATGCGTCTTGTAATACCATTGGCGCTGGCATCTTCTAAAAAGATTACTGCTGGAGAAGGACCAGATCATCAGGATAGCCTCTTAGCGCCGTCGCCGTGAGCGTAAAAAAGCCAAATACTCAACCAATTCGGTTTCTTCTTCCCCAGTAAGTGCACCTAGTCGAGCAGCTAGACCAACCTGCTTCAAATCAATTAGCGAATGGTCTGGCACAGGATAGCCGGCAAGACCCATCAAAACCGAGTAGGAAACACCATATAACTCGCACAACTTATGCAGCTTGAGCGGTGAGGGCTGTCCTATCTTGTCGCTTTCTAGTTGCGAAAGATACGCATTCGAAATCTGGGTCTCACGCTCAACGGCTCGAAGGGTCATCCCCTTTACTTGACGCGCCCTCCGGAGGAACTCCCCAACACTTTGCTTTTGCTTCACCATGCCGCCCACTCTATCAAGCGCTTGCTAAATCTGTCAAGCAAAATATCTGCGTACTATGACAATCTAAATCGCCATTACGCCACAGCCTCTTATTGGTGAAATATTCTACTGACAATACTCAACGAGGGCCGGCATCTGAGGAGAACGAGGAGAGCGTAATTGTTCCACCACGCTTGCCATTCAAAACGAACAGAGGGTCCATTGCAGTCCAGATCTATTTCACCTGAACAAAGTTCCTGGGAATTGCGCGCCTCGGCCCAGGGGTGATCGGGCAGCAACTGAATAGGCAAGCTAATACAAGCGTACTTTCGATTAAATCCCAGTGAGCCAATTAGTCTGGGAGCTCTTAAGACGGCGAATCCGTCAGCGCGATCATAGTGACTTGGCAGGTAGGAAATCGAGGCCAGCACCTCATCTTGTTCCTCTACAAACCGCCTCAGAGTTGCTTGCCTCGAGGCTCCATGCAGGTCCGAAAGCATAAACACAGCATCAAAGGAAGGCTTGTAATCCCTTACTCGTTCACCAAACCTCTTCCCTTGAAAAATTATCTCTGATGAAAAGAAATTCGCTTCAATATCAAACAAGTCCTTAACAAGTGGACTCAACGTGTAGTCATTATCTTTGTAAAAGGCGGGCACGCGATCTGCACCAATACGATGCCAAGGAATCACTTGGTGGCCGAGCTCGTGTCCCTTTGCAAATCTTTGACGCGGAGCCGTGTCAGCTGGAACGTAAACAGCGCGTTCCCTTAAGTCGGCAATTCCTCTTACTTTTTGTAAGGTGGAGCGAAATAGGGAACGACTGCTTTCATTCAAAGACGATAAGAACCGTCTGACGGTTCCTTCGGTGTCTTTATCCTCAATAATCTTGGCCGCCAAGATTAAGTCTTCGACTGGTGTCGGGAGTTTACCCTTTGCGCCGGCGGCTCTTAAGGCCCGATCTGCGATCTTGATAATCTCCGGGGCGCTTTCAAGCGTAAGTATTGCCTGGGTGCTGGGTAAAGACATTAGCTCTAACTCTCGGGGCGCTGTAAGCGCAAGAATTGAATAAACTGGGCTACAGTGTTTTCCTCATTTTCTGTCAAGTCGCTTGCCATCAAGGCAGCTTGAACACTTCCCGGGCCAGATGGTTGACCGTTTTGAGGTGGCTGAATATAGCCTGCGGCTTCCATCAAACGGTTATAAGGCACCTTGTAATATCCTGCTAGTTTATGCAAAACACGCGGAGACGGCTGTTCCGCCTTGCCATTTTCAAGCTGCGATACATATGCGTTTGAGACATCCGTTTCTTTCTCTACCTCTCTCAGTGTTACACCTTTCTCAATGCGCAGGCGGCGCAGCTCTTCACCTAGCACATTTGCCATAACCCCTCCTTCTTTCTCTCAAGCTTTCCGACGAATTCTAGGCCCTAACTGCTTACAATGTCAAGCAAACTGCTCGCCATTTCTAGCACGCACAAGCAGCCTTCCCATATTTTGTGGTCTAACCGGGTCGCTTGTCCGCCAAATAGAACTGTTGCTTGATGACGCTTGACAAGAACAAGCAGTTCTGGTATTAATGGTTCCGGCTCGATTAGGAGCGTTCAAAAAATTCGCAGCGCTTGATGCGCGGAGGTTTCAAAAATGAGTACTGAGTTAACTAAGGCCGCGGACGCGGCAAAGATAGTTCCAACCGTAACAGTTACCGTTAACCGTCACTCGGTTACGTTCCTAGTACGCAAAGTCACGGGGCTTGAAATTAAGAAGACAGCTATCAGCCAAGGCGTGCCGATCCAACTTGACTTCAATCTCTTCAGAGTTGAGGGCGTGGGGCATCTCAAACAGATCGGTGATCACCAGCCCGTCGAACTTCACAAGGGTGAAGTCTTTCGCGCGGTAACCCCGGACGACAACTCATGACGGAGGAGGTCCGTGATGCTAGCTGAAGTGGAGCAGGCCATCAAAGATATTAGAGACGCCTTTGATGGCCACAGAGTTGACGTAGAACCTGAGCCCCAAGGCGGGGCGTACGTCGTCGTTCATGATTTACCGGTCGGCGACAAGTACGTCCCCGCCAAAACATGGTTTGGCTTTCTGATCACATTTCAATACCCCAGGGCAGATATATATCCGCATTTTGTGGATGCCCAGATTCGCCGTTCGGATGGGCGGCCACACGGAGCGGGCATCTCTGGGCCAACCCAATGGCAGGGCCGCGCGGCAGTGCAAATATCCCGCAGATCCAATCGTCTAAATCCGAGTGTTGATACAGCAGCCACAAAGCTCGCGAAAGTCATTGAATGGATGAGACTACAATGAAGAGACCAATTTCATTAACAATAGATGAGTTACTTTATCAGCGACTTCATGGGCATTTGTTTCCTGGAGACAATGATGAGCATGGTGCCGTCATTGCGGCCGGAATTGCTGAAACGGAACGAGGCACACGATTACTCGCTCGCGAGGTTTTTCTTGCTCGCGATGGCATCGACTATGTGCCAGGGCAGCGAGGCTATCGCGCCCTTACGGCGCAGTTTGTAGCCGAGCAATCAGACTATTGCGCTGCTCAGAACTTGTGCTATCTCGCAGTGCACTGTCATGGGGGGACCGATGAAGTAGGCTTTTCCGGCGATGATCTAGCTTCGCATCGTCGGGGGTATCCAGCGCTTTTGGATATTACGGGCGGCGGCCCGGTTGGTGCCCTTGTACTCGCCCGGAACGCTTTGGCCGGTGATATTTGGACTACGAAGGGGTGCTATGAACTTGACTATACGAACGTGGTCGGGTCAAGAGTACGTCGGCTGTTTCCAAACCCAAGACCTCGACCTCGTCATGCAGCTCCGTTATATGATCGTAGCGCTCGACTCTTTGGGGATCTGGGTCAAGAGATATTGACGAGTCTCAAGGTCGGCATTATTGGGCTCGGAGGCGGCGGCTCGCTAATTAACGAGTGGCTCGCTCGACTCGGGATCGGTCATATTGTTGCAGTTGATTTTGATCGGATCGAACTTAGCAATTTGCCGCGCATCGTTGGAGCTACGCGATGGGATGCTATGTCCTGGCTTGCGGGCCAGCGAAGTGAAAAACTTCGGCGTTTAGGGAAGCGGTTTGCGAGTCGCAAGGTTGACGTTGCGCGTAGAGTGGCCCGCCGAGCAAATCCCAGTATTCGCTTTGATGCTGTCAGCGGTAATGTCTTGGATGAAAGCACAGCAAAGCTTCTTGTTGATGTCGACTTCCTATTTCTTGCGAGCGACTCGATTCAAAGCCGTTTGGTCTTTAACGCTATCATTCACCAGTACCTGATACCTGGAGTTCAAATCGGCGCGAAGGTGCCCGTTATTCAAAACAATGAGGTCGGAGATGCGTTTGTAGCGACTCGACCGGTGCTTCCTTATGCCGCTGCGGGTTGCTTAAGTTGTCATGAGCTTATCCCGGCTTCGTTGCTTCAAGAAGAGGCCTTGACAGAATCTGAACGAACTTCGCAACGTTATATCGATTGTCCGGACGTTGTTGAGCCAAGCGTGATCACTTTGAACGTGCTCTCGGCCGCTCAAGCCGTCAACGACATGATGATGATCTTCACTGGACTCTACCGTGAAGGGGTTAAGCTACCTCATCAGATTCACTTCGTTCGCGAACGCCTCATGAATCAAGTTGAATCGATGGCAGATGAATTCTGCCCTGATTGTAGCAACACTGTATTCAGCAGACGGGCCAGAGGGGATCGAGTTCGACTTCCCTGTCGAGAGTGAAATTTCAATTACTATGAGAATTAATTTCACTAACTATGGTGCGGATTTCATTAACTATGAGAACCGACAGAGTTACATCTTTGGTAGTGTGACGCCGTGTTGGCCCTGATATTTGCCGCCGCGGTCTTTGTAGGAGGTTTCGCAGACTTCGTCGGATTCGAAGAAGATTACCTGGGCCACGCCTTCGTTGGCGTAGATCTTGGCCGGGAGCGGTGTGGTATTTGAAAACTCCAGCGTGACGTAACCCTCCCACTCAGGTTCAAAGGGTGTGACGTTTACCAGAATCCCACAACGAGCGTAGGTGCTCTTTCCGAGACAGACCGTCAGTACATTTCGCGGAATGCGAAAGTACTCGACCGTGCGTGCGAGGGCGAAGCTGTTCGGCGGAATGATGACCGACTCGCTCTTCACATCGACAAAATTTCGGTCATCGAATTCTTTCGGATCGACGATCGTGCTGTTGATGTTGGTGAAGAGTTTGAACTCGTCGGCGCAACGGATGTCGTAACCATAGCTCGAGGTACCGTAGGAAACGATCCTTCTGCCGTCCGCCTCTTTTACCTGGTCAGGCTCAAACGGCTCAATCATGCCGAACTCAGTCGCCATTCTACGAATCCACTTGTCTGATTTGATGCTCATGGGGAAAAAGTTTCGAGTTTCGGGTTTTCTTAAATACTAAGTGCTGAGTGCTGATTAGTGAGTGCTGAGTTCCTTCTTAACGTTTCCGACCTTGGATGGCAAACTCAGTGGCCACCTGCTGAGAAGTTATCGGTTTCCGCACTACAGTCTCAAGTTTGATAGTTTGCCGGAACTCAGTACTCAGCACTCAGCACTCTCACTAAGCACTCAGCACTAAAGAATTCAATTCTGAAGGTTCTCTGTTTTCTTTAAGACGATCGTCCCATCGCCCATCGTAAACCGAAAGAACGCTCCGCCGGCCCCAGCGCGGGCCTTTATCATACTGCTTGTGATACCGGGGCGCTCGCGCGACTCGAGCGGCTCAAAACTGTTTTCGATAGCTCCGCTACGCAAAATCTCAGCGTCGATGTCACCGCTAAATCCAGGCGCAAGTTCTACCATCATTTTCCCTGCCGCTACCCTAACGTCTGCGCCCGCACCCCTCCAGCTGCGAACCGGAATTCTCAGGTGCAAGGTACCATGTCCGATCGTAACATTTACCGTCCCGCCGGTTAACTCAAGACTGGCATCGCTCTCTGCCGCAGAGAGGCGTATCGCCCCTTCGACGCCGGCAATCCGAACTGGACCACGACCCGCATCAATCTCCACATCAGTTGCAACGGGCACACGAACGCGATAAGTGATGCTCCAGGGCAAACCCAACAAGCGTTTGGGAAAGTTCTTTGCCACGCGCTTCAGGAACTCTTTATCGTGCGTTCCGGTGGTCATCAATCGCACGTGATTCAAATCCTGATCGAACACAAAGCTGTTCACCGTTGATAGTAGCTTCAGGTCTGTTTCATTTTCGGCTTTCAGTTCGATCTCCGCCACCACAGCCACTTCGTTACGTGGCCAGCCCTCGACAGTAATCGAGCCCTGTGGCGCACCGACGATCGTGACAGTGCCGCCATAGCCAAACCTTTGCACTTCGTGTCGAGTGGTCTTTTGAGTAAGCAGAGTCGCCGGGTCAATCACGGCTTGCTTCTTCTTCGTTTGTGCCGCCAGTCCAGAACTTGAAAGCAGTGGCGTCAGCAGGAGGAACAGAACTGTGACTGGGAAATGTAAGCGTAGATTTTGGATCATATTTTCGCGAGCGGAACTTTCGTACACCGCTGCGATAGTATCATCGAATTCGAGCTCTTTGAGCATGTGATGGAAGTTGGGTACGGATTCTATGCAGCAGAATGGAGTTGGAGTTACCCAACGCCTAATGAGAGTTGTCCGGTGGATGTTCGACGGCATGGCCGCGTCCCTTGCGGTATGCCTATGGCTTACCGGCAACTGCTTCCCCATAATTGAGGCTATGCCTTCATTGATTTAGCCCTTCAAAATTATTCCGAGCCGTAGCCTCATTACAATGATGCTTCTCGGTAAGCCATAGGCGTACCGCAAGGAACGCGGCGAGCCGCAACCACCAGGCACTCGTTGCGTGACTTCTTGGCCTTTGCTGTTAAACAAAAGAGGCGGACATTCCAAGTAAAATGAAATGTCCGCCTCGAGGTTTTGTTGGAGGAGCGATTTCAACGCACTCCAAAAACATACAATCTAGCGACGCATGAAGGTAATGCTGCCAAGGAAGTTTGTCACGGTAACCGATGCCTGTCCGCGCACACCGCCTTCGTACTTCCGCCCATCGCCCATGTTCTTGAAATCCTTATTCCAGAATTCACCCAAGGTGATGCGCTTCGCTTGTGACGACGCCGTCAAGTAAAAGGCTGATTGCTGCGGGATCCTAATCGTGATGTTCCCTTGCGTTGACTGAAAGATGTAATTTCCTTCGCGCGTAAACTGACCATCAAAGAAAATCAGACCCATCGTATTCTGCGCGATCACTCTTTTGGCGGCGATACCCGTCAGTTCGATATCGCCTTCAAGTGAGACGTGCGCTCGCACGAGATCGCCGTGAACGTTGCTCACGCGGATGTCACCTTGTCTGGTCTGGACGTCTACTGTCGCTCCGGCCGGTACCTGCAGTTTAAAATTAACGTTCCCGATGTCGCCTCGTCCGCGATTGTCGCCCATGACATCGATCTCAAATTCGCCTTCTGACATGCGCGGTAAAATCTTCGCAGTCGGAGCCTCCAGCGTTGCAGATAATTTGATCTGATCGCGATCCCATGATTCGACGGTGATGGTACCGGAAAGATTTTTTAGGATTATGCGAACGTTCTTGCTGGTGGGATAGTTTTTCTTGATCTGCTGTTGAGCGTGACTGCTGAGAACGCCAAAACAAGCCATACAGGCCAGTAAGAAAACTGAACAACAGCGTCGCCAAAACTCGCGGCGCCTAACCAGGGCTCTAATGCTCATCGGCGTGGGGCTCTTCAATAACTAAGGTCTCTCGATCTCAGAATTCGGGTCTTTAAAGCTCGGCAAACTCTTTGAGTATCGCCAGCTTTTCATTCAGTGCCGCGTTGAGCATCTCCTCAGAAATTTCATCTTGCGGGCTCTTGTTCAAGTCCTTCAACGAATCGTTTACAGCCTGGTCGATTACTTTCAGATTGCGGTCGAAGGTCTCACGCATTTGCGGACTCCAGCGAGCTTTGTTTGCTTCTACTCTCTGGTTCCAATAGTCAATCATCAGCTGCTGCTGTCTCATCCGATCCAACACAGCGCTATTTCCGACCACACCCATTGCCGCCGTGGCAATGCCCGCACCCGTGGGATTCGGGCTTTGCCATCTACGCAGCCCAACAGCCGTAGTCAATGAGACGATCAAAACGATCACCGCGACCGAGGCCGCCAGTTGCGGCAGCGAAAGTTCCCAGCTACGCCCCAACCAACCCCACGAACGTTTGCTGGTCGGCTTGGCCGTTACCGTTGGCGACGCATCTTCGACTTCGACCATGTTGCGGATTCTAAGCCACAGTGCTCGTTCATTTGGCGGCGCCGCGTGTTCGCCCCGAGTGCTATGGCAATAGGAGACGATCGACTCGAGGTCGTTGCGCACCATGAGGCAGTTCAGACACTCGGTGAGATGCTGACTGAGGGAGATCTCGTCTTCGCGACTGATGGAGCCATCGAGCAAATCGCTGATCCACTCCTGACACTTTTCGCAGTTCATTGTCTTATAACCTCTGACCGGCCACGCGGATTAAACTATAGAATTCCCAGCACGGTATCCTGGTTTCGAGCAATCAAGGGGAGACTGCGTTAGAACTTCATCCCGGGAGAAGTACGTCTGTCGCTTACTGTTCGCGCGGCGAATGAAGCAAGCGGCTTGGAAGCTAATCCTTCGTCTTCTGTTGCCTGAGCAGGCCGCGCAACTTCATTCGAGCTTTGTGTAGCTGCGACTTTGATGTTCCCACTGAGCACCCGAGCATCCTGGCGATCTCTTCGTGTTCGTGGCCCTCGATATCATGGAGGGTGAAGACCGTGCGGTAACCCGGGGGCAGTTGGGCAATGGCCTTATCGAGAGCGATGCGGTCCACTACCGGCATCGCATTCGGGTTTTCAGTCCCTTTCACAATCTGCACCGGCGTCTCGCCGTCTTCCGTGGTGGTCTCCATGCGCACTCCGCGTTTGCGGAAATGCATGAGCACCTGATTGACGGTAAGCCGATGTAGCCAGGTTGTGAAAGCTGATTCGCCCCGAAAGCTTCCAATTTTTCGAAAGAGCTGAATGAAGACTTCCTGAGCGAGGTCTTCAGCCTCAGAGACATTGCTCGTCATTCGCAAACAGAGCGAATAAACGCGGCGATTGTGACGCTGGTAGAGTTGCTCAAAGGCTTCCATTTCCCCCTGAGCGGCCCTCTGAGCCAGAGCGTAATCCGATTCCGGTTGTGTCTCGATGTCGGCTGCGGTCACGTGTTCGTCTGTTCGGGCAAGCAACGACGTAAATGATACTTCGTCACAGCTTGTTCGGTACGAGAATCACGATCCGCATTTTCAAGGGAGCAGTACCACGGTCACCAGGACTTCCCATCGCGGGATTGCGAGGATCACCAGAGTACCCTCAACGCGGGTGTGATGCGGCGCTTTGAGCGCGTCGTTGCCTTACCCGACCTTAAAAGTCTCGATCTTTGCTTCGCCGCAGCAATATTTACTCCGATAAGCTTCACGTCAAGCAGGTCCGGTCGAGTGAACGATAACCGACCGCTACGGACAAAGGAGCCGAGCGAATTTCTTGCGAATGTTTCCAAATCAGCGATGGTGCGGCTTAGGGTGGAGGATACGGTGATACGCTCGCGCTGACAAGCTGTACGTTCTATTCCCGTATGCGTAGCGTGCCGGAATTACTGGTTTGCCTTGGCGTCCGAACCTTGATAATGCAGGTACCGACCGGCAGATTGTCAGCCAATCGAAAAGTCACTTGCGTAAAGCTTGAGTTGGCAATTGAGCGCACGGCCTCTGCCGGCGTGTCATGACTCTGGTTGTTGCTATCGATCAGATTAACGACCACCGAAGGAGCAGTTTCACCCGGCAAGAGCTGGAGGTTCATCACAAATAAAGTCACCCGTGTGTTTCGATCGCTGCCCACGTTGAGCAGGTTAGAGCCATTCACAACCGGGAACGGATCTCGAAGAAATAGCATTGAATCCATTGCTGCAACCTGATCCGCTGCCGGACCGGTCTCATCCAGAAGCAGCTGAAGCGCCGATGGGGTCGCAGATTGAACCACGTATCTGCCACCAGTACTTAGCCGCAAGAAATTTGTGTCGTCGCCTCCCCAGACGATCATCGCATTTCCAGTCCATATTGCCGTGGAATAGATTCTCGCCGCGGGCGCGTTGGTATCGCAGGTACTAATCCAACTGTCGGTTCCAGGCTGGTATCGCGCTCCAATATTGAGCCCACCCGCACCACCCCAGATGACCATTTCAGTACCACTCCAAACTGCCATTTGCGCTATTCGGCCGGCAGGTGCTGCGGCGGTGTTAGTAGCGGTCCAGCTATCCGTGCTGGGGCTGTATCTCCCACCGGTATTAAAATTGAAACCACCGCCCCACACGATCATCTCGGTCCCGCTCCACACTGCGGAGTGATCTCCGCGCGCAGCCGGGGCGTTTGTCGTATTCGTCGCGGCCCAACTGTCGGTACTGGGATCATATCTGCCGCCAGTGTTGGTAAGATCGAAACCGTTATGACCGCCCCAAACGATCATCTTACTGCCGGTCCAAACTGCTGAGTGATACCCTCGTGCCGCTGGACTATTCGTAGTGCTGGTGGGAACCCAGGTGTCAGTGCTGGGATTGTATCGGCCCCCGCTATTAACGAAAGAGCCCGCGTCCCCTCCCCACACAATCATTTCACTACCTGTCCAGAGAGTTGTGTGCAGGGAACGGCCCGCCGGCACATTCACAGTGCTTATCGCATTCCAACTATCGGTGACCGGATTGTATCTGGCGCCGCTGGTCAATTCATTGAACGAGCCATCAACACCGCTCCAAATAATCATCTCTGTCCCTGTCCACACTGCGGAGTGGTAGGAGCGCGCAGCCGGCGCATTCGTCGTTGAAGTTGAAGTCCAGGTGTCAGTGCTGGGGTTGTATCTGGCTCCAGTGTTTAGAGGATTTCCGCTCTGACTCTGACCGCCCCAGATAATCATTTCATTACCGGTCCATACGACGGTGTGGAGGCGACGGGCGACGGGCGCATTTGAGTTACTGGTCGCAGTCCACGCATCGTCGAGACACGGCGGCGGTGGAGTCGGGGTCGGGACTGGGGTTGGCGTCGGGGTCGGGGTTGGTGTGGGAGTGGG
>JANNON010000193.1:0-2741 GCA_031399105.1 Blastocatellia bacterium
CGAGGCAAATAACTTGAGTCGAAAAAGTTAGTGACCTGTTCCTTGAACGCATTCGGATTTAGTACACCTTGTTGCGTTGTTTGCTCCATATATTCAAGCGCGGTCACGCGTTGCTTTGCAATCCGTTCATACACGAACTCAATGAGCGCCATCCCGCAACGCCTTAACTCTGAATTTGCATCGCCCTGTTCAATACGCTCCACGTACTTGAACAAGTCCCTTGGGGCGTGATTTTGAATATAAGTGACAAGCAACTTCGTGTATCCACCCGGAGCGACGTGTCCTATCCAAATAGTTAGCGAGCCGTTGGCATAATCAGCTTCGAAGTCATTTACTACGCCGAGAATCGTCAAGCGATAAATCGCACGAAACGTATGCTCACGAAGCCGTATTTGGGGAAATATCTTTACAATCCATTTCTTGTCTTCCTCATTGAGTTTATGCTTGCCCGGGAGTTGATCTACGAATCCTTCCGCGGATGACGCATACTGAAAAGCCTTGCGTACATCGGGCTCATTCAGTCTAAGATGCTCAGCAACTATTTCTAATAGGCCATTTTCGAAATAAACAACCATGGGGGTCTCTCCGCTGGGGGATTGCGCAGAGATTACGGATTCGATTCCAAGCTCTTGTTGAATTTTTCCCTTCAAGAAGATCCATTCTTGCCAAGAAAGGGCCTCTGGCTTTTTTTTTCGCAGCCATTCCAAAGACATTGATACGACCGCCATGGCTTCTGGGAAAGGATTGTTAATTCGATAGCCGAGGTCTCCGGTTGCCAAGAGATCAATAAAGACCTTGGCCCCGTCAAATTCAGGACGATTTATGTAAATCCTAAAGATATCACTCTCATCGGGGTGATAAGGCCTGGCGACATAATCGATGCCTGTCTCATCGAGCAAGAAGTCAGAAAGCGACTGACATGTCGATTGGGCTGGAATTCTGTTGTAATCCAGCATTTCGAACAGCCTCTGTGTCTCGATTTCGACACCAGGGAAACTGCTCTTGTGGAATGAATAGTTGATTGCGTTATCGACGGTACGTTCGGTGTCTGCTGGACTAATGGTGGGACAATACATAACCCAGCATTGCGATTCCTCCCCGTCTCGGCCAGCTCTCCCCGCCTCTTGATAAAACGACTCCAACGACGGCGGTATGTTGTAATGAAGAGTGAATCGAACATCCGGCTTATCGATTCCCATGCCGAAAGCCTTCGTGCATGCAAGAACTCGCAACTTCCCTCGTTTGAAATCGTCGTGAGTCCGCGCAGGGTCGAAACTTACGTCTTTACGGGATTCATCCGTTGATCCGTAGTAAAGCCCTATGTTGTTGATGCTCTCAGGGAATGCACCGCCAAGAGAATTCAATACACCTTGTGCCCCGTGTTTCCAGCGAGCATGCGGGCAAAAGATCAAACCAGATCCAGCACGCTTCTGCAGAAATGATGCAAATGTTTGATGTCCAAGAATTCCGGCGATTTCATCGACTACCTTCGTTACCAAATGAAGCTTCGCATCGCCGACGGCGCTCTTGGCCTGCATGTCCGTTGCCCCTTTCCGGAACGGCGGTAGTGAATCTAAGAGAACGACTTTATAGTTAAGGTTTTTTCTCTCCATGCTGTCGGGTCTAACGTCAATGTCGCCATTGAAGCGGTCATGGCCAAGTTCGACGCGAACATCTTCAAGGACTTCAAACGAGGCAGTTCCTGTCAAAGCGAGCACGGGAAGTTGAGGAACCTTGGTCGGGCAAAATCTTCTAGCATTGGCCCCTAACCGAAGATAGGCAGTACGAAAGTCATGCCCCCATTCAGAGACACAATGCGCTTCATCAACCACGACGTAGGCGCAGAACACCTTCCCTTCTGCTCGCATGGTGTCGAGAGCATCCCTAAATTCTCGGATAATGAAGCGCTCTGGAGATATAAACGCAAACTTGAAAATTCCACGATGGAGAAGGCGTGTATTCTCACGCCGCTCACGCGATGTCGTCATCGAATTAATGAACGTAGATGCCGAAATCCCCATCGCTTTCAGACTGTCATCTTGGTCCTTCATTAGGGACCTGATCGGATCAACGACAATCACGATGCCGTTTTGAAGAAGCGCCGGAATCTGATAGGTGATAGATTTACCTGCGCCCGTGGGCAACAGTGCGATGACGGATTCGTTTCGCAATGCTCGTTTAATGATCTCCATTTGTTTTGGCCGGAAATCAATCTTTCTGAAGACGTTTCTCAGCACGAACTTCAGTGACTCATCCACCAACCGAGTATCTGCTTGCAAACCTAGCGGATCCGCGAAAATAAGCTCGCGGCGCCCCTGGCGGGGGTAATAGCCTGAGCGCACCACAACCCGCTTGGCAGATGAAACGGCCCTCGGCAGCGGCGGATCCGGATAAGTTGCCCCATAACGCAACTCAATCGATACGTCGATAAGGACATCTACCGAACAATCGACGGTATCGACTTGCGAGGAACTGGAGAATTCGAAGACACGGATGATCGGAATCTGCATTGAAGGTGAAAAGAGCCTCCAAAGCTGTCGCATCCAGATCCGCAAGTCCCTGCATGCTGCCTTACCCGGGCCTCCCAGATTATCTCGATCAAGAATCGCGATATTCCACACGGGCCTGCATAGAGAGAGATCGCCGGAAAGCAGTAGTTGAAGAATTACACGTTGGATTCGAGCGACGGCAAACGGGAACAGCCGGCGTCCGACACGTGCGCGTACTCAGAGCGCCCGCTC
>JANNON010000220.1:0-3620 GCA_031399105.1 Blastocatellia bacterium
CCAGCCTCCAGGCGGCGAGGCTCGCGTCATAGGCGCGACCCGTCAGAGCATGCGAGGGCGTGTCGACGACAGGTCCGGGGAACGTGGTGCAGCGCAGTCCGCTGCTCGTCTGCAGGCAGGCGACCTTCTGGGGCACGGTCCGGAATGCCCCGCCGAGCGCGAATTGATCCTGCAAAACCTTGGCGTTCATCCTCAGTGCACCACCCGCACTCTGCACCACAGCACGGTTGGGCATCGTGCCGCCCCCCATGAAAAGTGCGATTCCGACCACGCCGTCATTGCCAGTTAATCCCATCTCAGCGCTCGTGCCGTTCTCCATTGTGTAAAGCAAAGACACGATGGCGGTGGTAGGGAAATAGACATAACTCAATTGACCGCCGAATTCGTAGACGACTTCGCCGAGAGAGAACGAAACTGGCTGAAGGTGGGGGATCAGTCGCTCGTATTCATGGGGTGGAAGCGCGGCGAGCAGCTGGTTTTCGTTATGCTGGCCAGACAGAATCGATGTAGACATTAGTGATGTCTCCGCAATTGCCGCCTTGAAACTAGAACATGCCTGACAAAATATTTGCCTTGATTTGATCGGCCAGAATGAGGGACGTTGGGGCAACGGCAATCTGAATCGGTCGCGCGGAAGCATACCACGTATGTTGGCTATCGCACATAGAGCACGTGGCCAGCCATTACTTCCTTGATAGTGCTCAGGTTCACCTGGGTAAAAGGAAGAGATTCACATCCGCAACCGGCAAGTCACACTTGTGCAGCACATCATGAAGCACCGCGGGCCGGCCTAAAACTAAGCCAAAGGTTGCACAGATTTCACAGATTCAGAGAATACCAAGGATGATTAGACGCCGGGACTTGGGTCGCAAAGTCGGGTGGCTGATAGAGTTCTTAATCCGCGTCATCTGTGTAATCTGTGGCAGCGTTGGTGTGCTGGCCAGTGATGCAGTTGAGGTCAATCTCAATCACTGAAACGACAATGAGTCGGGCGAATTTTGCGTTATCTGGAGATGGAAACTTGTGCGAGGTAGGCTTCGCGGCGAAGAAGGCTCGCAGTGGCTACCGCGTCTTGGATCGAGAGGATCTCGCCGTTGGAGTTGGTGCTGGACGGGTTTCCGTTACTTGAGTTGACTGAACTCGCCGACCTGACGCCACTCGCTTTCAATTCCCAATCTGCATGGCCCTGATATTTTCGCGAGTTGAGTGTCTCGACTGCTTCATACCCGCTCACCGCAGTGAACGAGCGCAGCAACGCCTCGATCCGATTGCGCTCCTGCGTGGTGTTTTCCACGGTCAGTCGAACTGTTTTGCGGTTGGTTCCTATTTCTTCAGGCGATGAAGACGATGTGGCTCTGGGATCCAGTTCGAGTGTGGTGGGAAGCATCAGCAGCTCTCGCCGGTATTCATTCAACAATTCAAGGTAGCGTTGGCAACGTTCAATGATCGTTTCGCTGCTCGCTTCAGCAATAGCAAGCGCAGCCTTTGAGACTCTCTCTTCAAGTGCTGGGAATAGCATTGTCGCGCTTTCTCAATGGCCAACCGGAATGCGTTGAAAGCGGGTCTTTCCTTCCGGATCCTCCCAGGAGATATCCAGCACATACGGGCTGGTTGATCCGGCTACGGGTTTTAGTCGCTGCAGCTGATCGTGATCGACACCGACGGGTTTGCCGTTGATCCAGGTTCGGTGAGGCATCAGGGATTTTTCCTGTGGCTGGATAGCTTTGACAGCCTCAAATTTGATGTGCGCCGTTGAAGGACCGCCACCAGCAATCTCTTCGTCCTTCAGAAAGATGGTGAGAATCTCGACCGACCTGAGCGTGACAGCGCTCATGTTCATCAATTCGAGCCGTACGCTCGAGTCACTCTCAACAAATCGCAGTGCAAAGGTTTGTCCATTGATATTAGCCATAATGCTTAGTGCCTCTAGATAACTTTAAACAGGAAAAAGACGGCTGTCGCCCCTACGCAAAACATGACACTGATGTGCACCCAACTCATCGTTGAGCGCCGGCAATAAGGGCAACTCATCATGCGTATCCGCAACTTGGTACCGCAGTGGTGGCAGTGTCGTTTCATTTTCTCGGTCAGTCTAGACACCCATATTTGTCTGGGCGACCTCATTCTGATAACGCTCGACCAGGGCACTCAGTAAAGGTGCACTGTCAAAACTCGGACGCGCGTTCAGCTCCAGGAGACAACCGATACCCAATTGGTAAGCAAGAATGCCCTGCATGGAGTTGTAGTTCTCGGCACTCCCCGATGGTCTGACTCCAACCTTGCACAATCGCCAATACACGGCACGCATTAGTGCCGCTTCGCCACTTAAGAAACCACGACCGTAAACCACGGCGGTC
The DNA here is from genome assembly GCA_031399105.1 of Blastocatellia bacterium. Classification (GTDB taxonomy): domain Bacteria; phylum Acidobacteriota; class Blastocatellia; order Pyrinomonadales; family Pyrinomonadaceae; genus PSRF01. Next base: position 2,358 of record JANNON010000220.1, read on the forward strand.
CGATCGCGCCAGACGTCGCTGCAAATTGCTTCAAATTGTTCTGCGCTTATCGCCATTCAATCCCCGACTTACATTGCAAACGAATTGTCTAATCATGTCTGGCCTGAGACCATTTTTTGTACTTCAATTGACGAGACTGCCGGATGAACGCTCGCTGAGCCGAAGGGGCGCGGGCATTATCAGCTACCGCACCACCAATCGGGAGTCGATCATCTTTCTGCTGATTCACGCGCCATCTGTTTATGAACGACCAACGTGACTCTTCGAGCGCGGTGAATTCTGGTGCCACTGGTTCCTTCATCTCTGTCATCGACTGCCTCGCTTTGAAAACTGCGCGTTACGCAAAGACTGGCTGCGGCTCAATTACTCGCAGAATCTCGCCGCTAAAACTCGCAACCGCTTTTTCCTCGTCGTCGTAGACGTCAAATACCGTCAGCAGTTTAGTAATGACCATCAAGTCGCGCAGCCGTTCGGTCAGATGGGCGAGCGCACCCGTTCGCCGGTGAGGTAGCAGTTGCCCACTACCCCCCCACGACTTGCATGTGTTAAGCACGCCGCCAGCGTTCGTCCTGAGCCAGGATCAAACTCTCCAATAGAGTTGAAGTAGCTCACTCGAACAGCTGTCGCACGCTGTCGCGTGTGACAGCGAATCCGAATCACTTTGATTGATTGAGTAAACCCTCGTCGACACCCACTCAGGAGCATCGAGTCAACAGGTCGCCTCGCACATCCGTCTTCCCAAATCGATTTTCAATCAGCAATTTGTTGCCGCTTTCAGCGACAGCCTTCAATAATACTGAAGTTTCTTTGATCGTCAATCCCTTCGACGATATTTTCTATCGGCTGAGCTCGAGCGCAAACCCTGAATTCTCATGCGCTAAGCGCTCTTGCCCACGTTCCGGCAGAGCCTCGCGTCCCTCTTGTTCGACGCATTGAAGCTGCAGGTGCGCGTCGGTAGCGACAGGTCGCGACTCGTTTCGGAAGCAGCGCTGTCGCGCTGGATCGAGAGCTCGTGCGGTGTGACGTTCGCTCGGGCTGAGCGCCCCTGGGAGTTGGAGCGCACGGTCATCGGCGAACTGAATCCACCGCTCAACCTTGATGCAGGTACGCACCCCTTCCGGACCGAGGTGTCTGCAAGGCGGTCAGAGCTGCGGCGGGCCTGCGGACTCGGAACCTAACGGCGAAGGCAGACACGACGACGCCGCACCGACTCCCCCAACGCCTGCCGGGCGAGTGCCCCTGGTCGCGGCTCGACGGCACACC
>JANNON010000221.1:0-3433 GCA_031399105.1 Blastocatellia bacterium
CGCACCCTCGTTCGCCAGAATACGGAACGGCTGACGGGCTGGCTCTTCGACAATAAAGACGGGTTGCGTCTCGCCACGCGCTCGACCAAGAGCGGCGACAAGGAAGTCCTCAGAGTGGACGCCGACGGCAAGTTCACGAAAGTCTATTCGTGCAACGTCTTTGAGACTTGCAATCCGATTCATTTCGACAAAGACAATCGCCGCGTCTACATGATGTCCAACAAGGGCGAAGGCGTGGACCTGGTAAGGCTCGTCCTGTTTGATCCCGACACAGGCAAAGAGGAAGCCGTCGAATCCGATCCAGTAAGCCGAGTGGACCTGGAGGACGTCGCCTTCTCAGACGTTACTGACGAGCTGACCTACACTCTCTATATTGACGACCGCCAGCGGTATTACTTCAAGGACAAGACATTCGCGGAGGATCACAAGTTTCTGCAGAAGAAGTTGCCGAATCGTGAATTCAGCTTTGACTCGTCCACCAAAGACGAGGCGACCTGGCTCATTTCTGCTTTCAGTGACACCGAGCCGGGTGAGAAGTATCTCTTTGACCGCAAGTCGAAGAAGCTGGAGTTGCAATACCGTGTGCGCGAAAAGCTGCCGCGCGAAGCTCTCGCCGAAATGAAACCGATCCGCTACAAATCGTCCGACGGTCTTGAGATTCCCGCCTACCTGGCCGTGCCGAGAGGTGTTGCGCCAAAGAACCTGCCCACCATTATCCTTCCGCACGGCGGCCCCTGGGGACGCGACCGTTGGGGCTACGACTCGATGTCGCAATTCTTAACCAACCGCGGTTACGCTGTTCTCATGCCGAATTTTCGTGCTTCGACTGGCTACGGCAAGAAATTTCTGGACGCCGGCAACGGCCAGTGGGGCGACAAGATGCAGGACGACCTGACCTGGGGCGCGAAGTACCTGATCAGTCAGGGCATCAGTGATCCAAAGCGCATCGGCATCATGGGAGGTTCTTACGGCGGCTACGCGACGCTCGCTGGCGTCACCTTTACGCCTGACCTTTACGCCGCGGGCGTGGCGATCGTGGCCCCGTCTAACCTGATTACACTGCTCGCCGCCATCCCGCCTTACTGGGAGGCTGGACGCATCCAGTTTTACAAGCGGATGGCTGATCCGACTACTGCGGAAGGGAAGGCGCAGCTCATGCGGCAATCACCGTTGACGCACGCTGATAAGATCAAGACGCCGCTGCTTGTTGTGCAGGGAGCGAACGATCCGCGTGTGAATAAACGCGAAGCAGATCAGATCGTGATCGCGTTGCGTGACAGGGGATTTCCAGTCGAGTACATGGTCGCACCCGACGAGGGCCACGGATTCGCACGCCCAGTCAACAACATGGCGATGCTGGCGCTGACCGAGAAGTTCCTGTCTAAGCACCTGGGCGGGCGCTACCAGGAATCCCTCACGCCGGAAGTAGCCAAACGCCTGCAGGAGATAACGGTTGATCCCAAGACCGTAAAATTAGCAATCGACCCGGCGGACAAGGGTGCCTCTCCTGGCGCGCGACCGTAGAAGATTAAAAGAGATAACTCAACAGTCGCCTCTTTGTTTTCGTACATAGGTAATTGATCAAGCCCGGCTAAGAAGCGTCAAGATGCTTTCTCAGCCGGGCTTGAAATCTATATCCGCCATGTGGTTCTCGCTAGATGCTACGGGCGGACGCCAGCAAAGCTGCCACGAAGGGTAAGTGGTGATGAAGGCCAGGCATCGCCTGGACTGCCTCCGGCTTCCGTATCGAGGACCTTTCCTGTCGCTGCATTCTCACAGTGGGCCAGTTCAATCAGGAAGCGACCGTCGAGCACATCAGAGCCCGTCCTCGTTGTGGCGTTGAGATAGCCTACGCCCCGATCTGCGGGTCGGCAGCGCAGCGAATATTGCTTCTCCGCGATCTCTATCGGAAACACCAGGCGCGTCCCTGGACTAACCTGCCCGTCGCCATCGGTTTCGATAAGGAGGTCCCAGCCATCCGCGCCGAGCTCAAGGCGGTCGTGGCCCACTCTGCCAATTTTGGCGCCAACGCTGGCGTGGTCAAACCGCAGCTCTCCGCCTCCAAATAGTTTTGCCTCTACCCTGGTCGGCAGGATTCCGAAGAGGAACCGGTCCATGCGGGGCCTCTCGACTCTCACCTCAAACGCCGGGCTTCCGGAAAAGTCCGAGACGCTCGCGGCGTCCAGCTCATCCGGTCTCGATAGGAACCAGACCAGGCAACCGACGCAGGCGACCAACGTCAGCGCGATAATGATCAGCGATGTCTTCACGGATTTCTTCACGCCGCCAAGATCACCGCAGAACGCGGCGGTGGTCAAGCGGCCAAGGTTGACTCGGCGATCACTTTACAAATTCTCGCCGCAATACTTGCAGCAGACCGCATCCGGATCATGACCCTCGGCTGCGCAAGAAGGACACGACTGCCTGGTTATATTTAGTTTTCGCGTAGCTTCCGCGAGTTCAACCGAGACGATGCCGGTGGGAACAGCAATGATGCCGTAGCCAATAATCATCACAAGTGAAGCGAGCATTTGGCCCAATGGTGTGCGCGGCGAGAGGTCTCCGTAGCCGACAGTCGTCAGCGTCACGATGGCCCAATAGATACTAACGGGGATGCTTGTGAAACCATGTTCTTCGCCTTCTATGACATACATAAGCGCGCCGATTATGACCACGAGCAGTACCACAGCGGAGAGGAAAACGCTGATCTTCCGTCTGCTTGCCCGCAGAGCGATCCGTAGCGTGTCGGCCTCCGCAACGTACTCGGAGAGTTTTAGGAGGCGGAAAACGCGGAGCAAACGCAGGATGCGAATCACCAGTAAGTACTGGCTGCCGGGCAGAAAGATGCTGAGATAGGTGGGAATGATGGCGAGCAAATCAACGACGCCGAAGAAACTTGTCGCGTAACGCAGCGGACGACGCACGCTCAGAAGCCGCAGCAAGTATTCAGCGGTAAACAGAAAGGTAAACAACCACTCAAATGCATAAAGCAGATCTCCATATTGCACTCTGACGCTGCGAACGCTCTCCAGAATAACGGTTGCGACGCTGAGAAGAATCAGCCAGATGAGAGCGAGGTCGAAGAGCCGCCCGGCGCGCGTATCAGCCTCGAAAATGATTTCGTGCAGTCTCGCACGCCGGCCGGTTGAGGGACCTTCCGTAGCTTCGACTGTCTCGGACGCGTGCCGCTTCATCGCTAATTCATAGCTCATCTCTCGCTTGAGTGTCGAGTTGCTGAGGGAGAAGGAATGGATGCAGATGTGCTTGATTCAACTCGAGCTGAGGTAATGAGGCCAGTACCACCTTGCGGTAGAGATTGTGTGCAAGCTAACGCGCTGAATATCAGGAAGACCAGATGCGCAGTCGCACTGTCAGGAAGGTGGGCCCAGTCCCCCCCAGAGGGTAGGGGCAAAGAAGATAAGTATAAACACGA
>JANNON010000248.1:0-7355 GCA_031399105.1 Blastocatellia bacterium
GCAGCCGTTTGGTCCAAACACTGTAACAAGCTCACCCTCAGCGAGCTGCATACTGAGGTCTCTTACAACCTCAATAGGCGGGTGGTCTGGTGAAGCAGACGGAAAGGACTTCGATAAGTGACTAAGCTCGACAAGATTCATGGATATGAGGAGGTCAGATCGATTCAGTCTTCTTAGTGGCTATACAGCATTTGATTAACCGCAACACTACCCTTAAGTTCACCCAAATTCGTCAACATGTCCGCATATTTCTGAAATACCACTGGGTCGATTTCTTTAGAAGGAAGCATATAAAGGAAAACTGAGCGGTCAGCCACCGCTTTATCAAGTCCAAGCCTTTTGGCCATAATTTGTCGAGACTCGGCATCGTGGTCGCGCATGAAGATCATTGCCCGCTCCAAAGCGCGGATCAGTTTCGACGCAATCGCGCTATGTTCTTGAAGAAACTTATTAGAGACTACGGCAACTCCTTGAGGATTCGGATCAAGCATTTCTGCATACACTGATCCATCAATCTGTCTAACTCCTCCATGCGTCAACGCTATGGCCGTAGTTGGTTCATAGGCATGTAGTACATCGATCGAGCCTGATTGCAAGGCCGTCAACTGATTCTGAGGGGGAACCGGAGTGAACGTGACGCCGGAAGTGTTTACGCCTTTGTCAGCGAGATATTTCTTTAATAGGGTAGTTGCTGTTGATCCTGGAAATACACCAATCTTCTTTCCAGCAAGGTCCGAAAGTTTGTTGATCGACGAGCTGTCTTTGACGAGAAGAGAATCGAACGGTGCCTTTTTCGTTATTGCGGATACTGAGAAAACCTTGAGTCTGCCTGGAGATTGCAGTTCCACCGCAAGAACGGGTACGGCTGAAGACTCAATGAACGCGTCTAGGTTGTTAGCTGCAATCGCATCGACCAGTTGATTACTTGTGGCGATAGGAAGAGATTGGAATTTGATTCCTTCATCCGCAAAAAAGCCTTTGTCTTCTGCGATAAAGAGCGGCAGGCTCGCAGTTATGTTCAAATAACCAATTCGCACAGTGCTCGTATCGGTGGGCTTTCCTTTAAACCAAATGATGGCGCCAACAATGACTATAACGAGCGCTACTAGAGTAACGATGAGGTAATTGCGCTTTAATGGCATCGGTTTCCCTCCGGCGATTGGACTTCTATCACCTAAACAAGGCTCTGCGCGACACTAAAAGCCTGTTCCGTTCGCTTCCAACAACTAAGTTTGTGGTTCGACTCTCTCATAGGCCTAAAACTCCGAATGAGTATCAAATGCTATTGCCCTATTTTATCTCTAAAACGCCCTGTGGTCCTATCTTTCCTGCCGCTCATCCGAGGCATAGATAAACTGAATTGATTCCAGTAAAGTTTTGTGTATGGGACAGGCTGTCACAGCGGCCAGTTCCCAAATCTTCCGAGCGTAGGGTGTTTCAGCTAGACATCGTGGACAAATTTTCGGACGACGCAATCGAATTGTGTAGCGAGGCACAAGATTACCGAATATTCGGTAATCATTTACCTTTCCTCCGTTGGCAACTGGGATGTATGACAGTGTTGCAAGTCTCGCTTGATCTATACCTGTAAGCTGTTCAAGTGATTTTAAATCTGACGGCGAACCCGTAGAAATTAGCGCAAGTTTACCAAGTGGGTTCACTTGTATAATTGCAAGGCGCAGGATCCACGTGAGGCTATCGTAATGATTGAGTTCCGTTAGTCTCAGGAGATATCCGAGGAAACTCTCGTCACAAAAAGGATCTGCCGAATTAATCAATGACCTTTTTCTCATATTCATTTGACGTTGAGAAGAATGAGGCGAATCAGTTAATCGGTAATCAACCAGATACGAACTTCGATCGTGGTGGGCTTAGCAGAAGAGGGAAAAGCCAAGGATCAACGGAGTCTCAGCACATCAGACATTGAGGGTTTTCTTCTACGTGCTTTCACTCTCTTGCTAGTTGAGCCCATTGTTGGGCGATTCCGATCTGCCGATCGCGTTACGTGACCAGTCTTAGGTGGAGGAAGAAAGGGATTTGGACGCTTGGGAAATTCTTTCGCAAGTCGTAGTTCGTAAGCCTGAGCGAGTAGGGAAAGGTCAATTAGTTCAAAGCCACGCTCGATTGCCATACGAGCAGCTTCTCGCAATAACTTCATTACGTAGGTTATTACACCATCAGTTGCCGTATGAATTAGAAATGCAGTGGTCGAGTCAGCAAGGTGTGAATCTTGAAGGAGGGGTAACTCATCATCGATTTTTTTCAGGAGTTGGCGAAACTCTTGAATCTCGTTTGGGCCCTGCCACCTGAATGGTTCTATTCGCTCACGGTTAGAGAAACGACGCTTAAGTTGCTCGTTCCCCTTGGCGTCGAGAACGCTTTCACAGCCAGGCATTCCCACCAAAACAATCGGCACCTTCGTTTTATTGAGCAGGTTCTTGAGCCAATCCGAAATAGTCTTGAGGACACCCTTTGAATTGCGATCGTCAAAGTGCTGGAACTCATCCAGAATGATCAGTTCGACTCCGCAGTCGGTTAGAAATTTTCGCAGCCTCAATGTTATGGTGCTGACAGTTCCTTGGTCCGCTGCAGGATCGCCAATTGCTTCAAGCATCTCAGTGGCAAGCCCCTTCACTGTTGCGGGAGAAGGCACAGTAACCACCAGAATTGGAATGACGCGTTTTTCAGGTAATTCGCGAATTTCGAATTCCCCCGCATACCAGTCAATTAGAGTCGTTTTGCCGGCGCCCTGCTGACCAGTAATCAGCATGCACTCAGGCTCGGCAGCTATCTTCGAATAAGTGCGGCAGAAATCGATTCTCGCGTGGAGGTTCTTGAGCCTCGGATATCTGATAAAGACTCTCTCGACCAACTCAAGGCGTTCAGCTACGCTCAGCTTTTCAAAGCGGACTGAGCGCGAAGCCGTTTTTGATTTGTTACTTTTGCTTTTCATTTCTTTCGTGTGGGCAGGTCATGCCCAGTCTCCCATCCTTCAAGATCGAAATGTTCTTCAAGCAACGAATCGGTTTGCTCGTGTAGAAAAGGATTTGTGCCTGTCTCGGTGGTATGCGTTTGTTGTTTGGCTGAAGTCGAATTGTCTACTCGCTTAGGTTCTTTTGGAGTTGTTCTCCTCGCGTCCTTCGTCTTACCTGTCAAAATCTCAATACCCGACTCACCTAGTGGGGTCTCGTCAGGCAAGGTTGATGTTGGGAGGGCATTTCGCAAGCGAGCGAGGTCTGCGCCTGAGTCAATTGGAGGCACCAGACGCGCTCCACTGGTAGAAGCCGTTGAATGTTCACTCTTGGCCGGCTCACGAAAGGATGTCCCAATTCGGCCGTGAGCCTTACCGCCTGTCTCCCAAAGAGCGGCTTTAACATTTGAACTGCTCCTGCTCTGGGCGTTGAATCCTTCGTCAACCATTTTCTGAATTCGATCCTTAGCCAGGCATAAGTCGACGATGCCCACATAGTCTTCGACGTTGGCGCGTGCCTCTCTCTTGATAATTTTGTGCTGCCATAGGGTGAGGCCATTTGTGTAATCCTGGTCGACAGCAGGAACCAGTAAATAGCGGTTTGATCTGCTGTCGTAAACATGAATTAACGAAATGTCCATGGGATCGTACTTGACCTTGAATTTTTCACCCTTCTTCTTGCTGCCTCGTAGGGCCGAGAGGCAAGGATCGTTGTAGTACAACCCGAAGAGTTCAATACCCGAAGGTGAAATTACTCGGTGGTCCACATGGCCTAGCAGAACTTCGAGTTCGCCGGCACTGAAAGGAAGGGCCGGAGGAAAGTTCTTAGTTCCGACTTCCCAGCGACGGGCAGGAACATCATCGATACCGCGGTGATGACTTCGATGATAGACGTCGATAATCCAATTGTGGATAACTCTTTCGAGATCGCTCATCGAAATCAAAGCGTGCTTCTTGGGATCGTAATCCCACTTTTCAGATACATTCGAAAAAGTTGTGCCCGGAAGCTGATGCAATAGCTTTGTATTGAGGGTGCCGAACATCCGCTCGATTGAGGGCTTGTAGTACGGAGTCTTTACTGGCGCGTATTGAGTGATGATGCCGAGCTGAAGACAGGCTTCGTCGAAGCTGGCACTGTAATACTGTTTGGCGTTATCAACGACCAACAACTCGGGAAGTCCATAAGCATCCCAAGAGTGAACAATCTCCGGGTAGCGTTCTCTCACGTATGTCTTCGGACGAATGCTATGTAGCAAACATTGCATAAGTGAAAGGAAGCTGGGCTTTTGAAAGCTGAGGTAGTAACCCAGAATCATTTTTGTAAAAACGCAGATTGAGACAAATAGCCATGGCCTGCCAATGGGCAAATTAGTCTTTTCGTCGATCACAAAAAGATCGAGTTTGGTGTCGTCGATTTCAACTCGTTCGAGGGGCCGCGTTGGTCGCACTCCTTGTTGATTTGCTCTGTGTCGCAGGTCGGCAATGCGTTTGCCGTAACGCGCTTTATCCTTCTCGTACGAATCCAGTTTGTTGATGATCCGGTAAAGAGTATTTCGGTGGGGGGTGGGAAGCCGGTTGTCTTCGTTGCGAAACTTGTTCTCCTGGGCAATGCGAGCGACAAGAATGTCATAGGTCTGTTGGACCGTCGCGCGCGTGAGCTGTAGGTACTGTTCACGTATCACCTCTTCAAGGAGCTTTTCAACGGCCTGGCAAATTTCTAAGTCATTGCTAATCCTGCGCCCGTCATTGTCGCTCGCCATTCCACGTGCTTTGAAGGCGGGAGCAAGAACACGAATGTCCTGCCCTGATTTTTCGTATTCTCTGTGCCAACGCCAGAGTGTCCAAGAGGACGGCGCGTGTGGATCGTTAATGGCACGTGCAATATCTCTGATTAGTGCATTCAGTGCCTCTGCGTTCTTGCCGAATCCTGTGATGCCTCTGCGCTTGATTTCCTTTACGTATTGGATCCGCCTTAGAGCTTCAATCTTCCGAAGATCGGTTGGTTCAAGCGCTTCGAAATCACTGACTACTGATTGCATGAGCCTTGTCTGCAGGTAGTCAACCTCACCATTCTTGCCAAGCAGTTGGGCGTCGCCTCCAAACAGAGCTGTCACGAGTTCGCCTTCGGGTTTGGCGATCAGCGTCTCACTCGCAGTGTGTTTCAGTTGAAGATTGCCATCCAGCAAGCGCTGTTCAAGTGAGTATTCCTGTCCAGCAAGTTTAAGTCGCATTCCTGTTCGTAATCGTTGGCCTAACATCATGATGCCTCCTCATTGGTTGTGGTTGAGCCGGATTGGTAGCGAACAGGACTATCGATTCCAAGTGGAATTGAGAGGTCCGTCGAGATAATCCCGTGGTACAGAAGGGCAAGTACGACTTGCTTCTGCCACTCTCGGCAGATAAAAAACTCAAAGAGTTCTCCGAGCGGTGCTTCTTGTCTTGAGGAAAAGAATTCGTAACAGAGAATTTGGTGTACCGGATAGAGCGGGAGTCGAGCATACTTCCATAGACACTTGACGTTGTCTAAGAACGGCTGAGTTCTTATCTCGAATTCTGTGCAGAGAACAAACTCAAATCCTTCTCTCTCACAAATCGGCGTGATTATTCGGTATAGCTGGAGAAACCAAGGAGAAAGTCTCTTTCTTGGTTTAACTTCGATTATTTGAGGACGTCCGATCCTGCGCTCGCAAAGGACATCGGGCGTGTAATGCCGCCTTCTCCCATCGAGTTCAAAGAAGATTCTTACTGCTTGCGTCCTGTATGACGTTACATTCGGGTCGTACTCCAACCGGTGAATCAGATCTCTTTCCAGTATTGACTCGGTCCAAATATTCACGCCCATCTTGACGCTCGGATATTTGCCGATGTTTATGCAGCGACCGGCGTTGTTGAGTTGTCTAAAGCTCATCTTGTGCTCCTGGTTTTGAGGGCTGCTCTAATGCGCAGCCATGGGGCGGGGCGGTTTTGTAGAGCGCCCGAACTTGAAGCGAATGAGGCGGGCGCCGAGGAACTGACAATTCAGTCCCTATTAATATTACGCGCGGGTATGACAGCTCTAGATTCGTTCCAATTCGAACTCGAGATTTACAACATGATTCGGTGCGATGTTCATGCGCTGAAAACACATATTGGCTCCCTGACATTAGGGCTGCTGTTAACACGCAGCATAAGGCGGGCTAGTTTGAGAGGCGCTCGAATGAAAATAAGATAAGGCAGGGTCTAAAAGTGATAATTCACTGCCCACTTATATTACGCTCGGGTATGACAGGAGGAGTTGCGGCGGCTTAAGACAGACTCCGCAATGCAGGCGTAGAGGCCCTCCTGCGCGAAACGCTAAGGACGTGAACAAGGCTCGCTTGTTAATCTAGCAGGTCGGTTGCTTGCCGGCGTTCGAGTTCTGAGCGAACTTGAGCGAGCCAAGCCACCATTGATTGTCCGGCAGATTCCCGGTCAGCCATGTGACCGGAAAAGTACGCAACGTCACAAGAGTTTTGCGTAAGGGTGTGCAGCGTAGTCATGTGAAGACGAAACAGACAGGCAACGTCAGCCATCGATGGGGCCGCCACTAGCCACGGCACCGAATAGTTCGTCTCCAGTCGTTCAAGCAACTCGACTGGGAGATCGAGGAGTGACGCGAAATCTTGTAGTGAAACGCGTGAGTTGGTTCTGACTCGACGAAGAAAAGAGGAAAGGGGCAAGTCCTCAGCGTCGAATCTTATTGTCGTATTTTGGAGGAATGAACGTATCTCTTGGCTATCAGCGAGCGCCAGTGCGCTTTCTTTTCCTTTGATGTGGCGCCGATACAACTCAGCCAGAACCTCTGCGTGAAAGTCGTCCAATTCGTCGTGGTAACTCATGTGTGCTCAACCTTTCCAACTCGAGATAGAGTCTTTCAAGTGCTCGAGAAACACGCTTGGTTGCTGCCACCACTGAGATTCCAAGTTCTTTCGAAATCGAATCGTAAGATAACTCTTGGACTACTCTTAACGAAAGAATAGTACGATCGTCAGGCTTAAGTAGTGCTTGGGCGCGGTTCACGAGTAACTTCCAATACCGCGAACCGCCTTTATTTTTCTTATCTGAATCAGAAGCTGCTAGACCGATGCAATCGTCAATTGAAATCTCCGCTTCTTGTTTTCGTTTGAAATCGATGGCCACATTCTTGCCCACCGTAAACAACCAACCCTCAAATGAGCCTTTCGCAGGATTGAACGACATGCATCTGGTTCGAAGGAGCTTGATGAAGGTCTGCGACCAGAGATCCTCTGCTTCGTGGACAAGTCCTTTACGATTGTAGAATGCAATCATAATTTTGTAGCCTTCGCTCCAAAGGATGAGATATGCCTCGTCGTGACCTGACAACAGGCCTTCGTGGAGACTATTC
>JANNON010000251.1:0-3691 GCA_031399105.1 Blastocatellia bacterium
CGTGTTATCGGCCGTGACTGTTCGTCGAGCAGAATCGCCTTGTAGGTATGAGCTCGTTCATCGAGCATCTTGTCAGGCTTGATGAAGCCGCTGTGGAATATCGCCTGGCCTTGGGCGTCGGTGGCTTTGAACTCGAGCCAGATCTCGTAAAGATCGCGAACTTCCGGCGCGAAGGAGTGACCAATGTTGCGATTTCTGATCACGATTTCTGCCGTGACCTCTTCGTTGGGACGCAAGGACAAAGAGTTGGCGCCATTGGGCCGTAAAGGTGCGATGGTTTCGCCATTCGACTCGCGACGCAGGGCGAAGATGTCCACGCTGACCTGTTTCATCTGCAAAAACTCGATCGTGTCCGCTACCTGTTTATGCTGGCCATAAAACAGTGGCGCCGCCGTATTGGCGCCAAGCCACTGATGCGACGCGATTACACCTTTTTTAGCTGCGCGATCGTTTGCGCTGGGAATCTTTGCCATATGACAAGCACGACAGTCGACGCGTTTGGGCTGTCGATAAAACGGCGTGATTGTTTCGGTCGACATTCCCGATTGCTGCCACTCGTCGTAAGCCGAAAATCCGCGAATACGTTTGTAACCGTTGAGCGATGGAGGCGCATCGACCTTATGGCAAACGGAACAGAACTCTGGCTGTTTTAATAGTGGGCGCATTACCGCACGTTTGTGCGCGGGCACATCGGCCAGAATTTGCTCGTCGGTGAAGTCGCCATAGAGTGGCGTGCCGTCTTCCTTGGCGAGCAATGCCGGGCGGCGAATCGTGTAGCTGCCGGTGCCGTCGAGCCGCGCTTCGACTATCGAGTGACACACGGTACAGGTGACACCTTCATCGTCGAGCGGCGTGAATGGCGCTTCCTGCCGCGGCGCCTTGCTGTGGAGCAGACCCGCAACCAGGGCCACCGGTGTATGGCAGGATTCACAGTGCCGGGTAAATTCAATCCCGCGGGTTCGCAAAAGGATATCTGCACTCTCTCGATAGAAGGGTTCGCGAGCAGCGTTGCGATGCAGCGACATGGACCACGCCGCATGAGTGTCCTGGTGACAACCTTGGCAGCGCGCGGCGGGGAAGAACTGCTCGACCGGGATAAGTTTGTCGTCCACCGTGCGAACATTGGACGGAGCGAAACCTGTCGGTAGAGGTGGAATGACACCAGGCTTCCCGACGGGCACGAGTTCCGTAGTTGCTTGGCTGGGATAGAGAGGCACAGCGATACAGCAAGCGAGTAATCCGAGCAGCATCACCATGGTTGATAATTTCATAAACCCTCCGGCGGCTGTTGAGTTCAGCCACACCTATTGCGCTGACTTACTGACCCACTCTGATGCGTTTGTTCGACGTCGTGATGTAAGTCACAGTTTCTTTGCCACCAAACACAGCCTCGACCTCAATGCGCTTCACGCGCTCGCCATTGATAACGATTGCCGGTGCGTTGGGTGAGACATCGACTGTGCCCGACGCCTGAATGACACAAATGCCGTCCGGCACGGTGACGCTGGCGCTGGCGTTTGAAGCTGCAACAGTACCGGTCAAGGCCGAACTTTGCGTGACAACACGGGCACCGTTCTCCGGAGTAAGAATGACCTGAAGCGTCGTTCCCAACGGAATGTTGGCAGCGGTGAGCGCGACTGCAACAGGATTGGGTTGAGTACCCGGCAAGACAATGTCAGGACCACCCTGCAACGAGCCATTGGGAAGGGTGGGCGGAGCGATGCCCGCTACGGAGACGATGCGAATCGTCGGCAGGTTTTGCGCTGTCACCGGCTTTGGCGTTGTGATAGAAACGCGTGGAACTCCGAACGACGGACCAGTAAGGGTTAACGTCAGGTTATTTAAGTCGAACGCCTCGATACGAATGTAGCCACCCGCACCATCTCCTCCGAAACCGCCGGCGGTTCCACTTACATCTATCCGAAGAACTCCGGTCAAAATATTAGCAATTAGCCTGACGGCACCACCGGATCCACCCCCTGCCCTCCCGAAAACCTGGGAACTGCCCATTCCGCCCCGCGCAACAATGTGGGTAGCCCCGTTTTGCGTGAAATCGATCGTTCCGGAACTGGCAATCAGAAGCGCTCCGCCACCACCGCCGCCACCACCCCCTGCTGCGGTTCTGCCTACTTCACCTCCACCTCCAGAGCCACCGATCAAAGGCAATAAAGTGGGAAGTCCGTAACGGGCTCCTCCGGGGGAATTTAGCACCGTAAATCCCGCACCCACTTGGTTTTGAGTCAACAGTCCGCCCTGGCCGGAATTCCCGAAACCGCCCCCCCCGGGCGCACCAACGGTAGTAGGGGCACCTGCCACACCACCGCCACCGCCACCACCCGGACCATCACCGTTGCTGCCGGGTGAGACAAGACTGCTGCTGCCTGTCGGAAATCCACCGTTACCGCCGTTAAATCCGCCGGGACCGCCCGGACCACCCACCACCGACGAGGAGTCCGAGCCCGAAACGTCAATAAAGCCAGCAATAGTCACGGTACCACTCGCCAGGATCATTACTGGCGTGTTCCGAGTATTTTTACTGAAGCGAACCGTCACATTGGCGGGGATATTGACTGTGGTGAAATTGAACACGCCGCTTTCCGGTAATGGCACGGTGACATTTGCAGTCGGATTAAAAGCGCCGTCACTTCCATCTGAACCACTGTTGAAGCCACCCTGTGCGTAGCTCGCAGGGCTAAAGAGTGTCAACGTCAGGAGTACGGCTGGCCAATAACTGTGCAGCCGCAATTCCCGGCGGTTGAAGAACGTAGTGAGTGTGATTGGTTGGAGCATCTTTACTCTCCTGTCGTAATAAGGATCATCGCAACCTAATTAAAGCTACGGTGCAGTGATCTGAATCGTGTTGACGTTCACATCTGTCATCACCGAATGCGTCGTAGGCGTTCGAATGACAACCGTCTTACGTCCTGTTGACGCATTGGTGGTAACGGACAACAGAACAGTGAGTGAGTCTCCAGCAGCATTGACACTGATGTTGGAAGCGCTGATACCGAAAGCTGTGCTGCCTTCCGAGTTGAATATCCCAATGCTGTTTGCGCCACTGAAATTTGCGCCGTTGATGGTGACGTTTGTGTTGGTTCCTCGCGCCATGCTTCCCGGTGAAATTGCAGCAACGACCGGGCTTTTCGAAATGGATACTGCCGGACTGATCGCGGCTCCGTAAATGAAGCGCGGGCCTTTGCCCAGCGATATGCCCGGACTGAAGATTGTCGTGAAGTTGTGGCCTTTACCGATTGCGACGCCAGGACTAAAGGCCGTCGCAAAGTCGTTTCCCCTAGCGATGGCAAGCCCGGCACTGAAAACGCCCGAAGAGAATTGAGTTCCCTTCCCAACCGAGACGCCGGGGGAAAGCGTGAACCGAAATTCCGAAAAGTTCCGCACTCGTAAAGTCGCCAAACCGATTATCTCGGGGAACGGCACACTCACCGCTTCGATGGAGACTCTCAGATTCAAGGGCGGGTCGAGCGGCGCCGTGTAGAGTCCGGTGCTCGTGATTGTGCCAAGCATGTTGTTGCCGCCTTCCGTGCCGTTCACACTCCATACAATTTCAAGGTCATCACCCGGCACGATTACGGTGGCGTTGAACTGGATCGAGTCGCCTTCCAGCACGGACGCGTCGGCTGGGTCGATGATAATTCCCTGCACTACAAACGGAGTGGAGGTGGTGAGCGGG
>JANNON010000292.1:0-4454 GCA_031399105.1 Blastocatellia bacterium
CTCATATCAGGGTTGCTTTTGCTGCTTAGCTTCTCATCAATGTCCGACATGCTTCAGCTTGTCGTCGAGTTTAACAACATTCAACTGTAATGCACATTGAGAGTTCCCAATCCAGACGACAAGCTGAAGCATGTCGGACATTGATGAGCCAAGTATCTGGTTACCATTGAAATGCTACCGGTTTCACTGGACTACGGCGATCCCCAACCTGAAGGTTGGGGTGAATGGGACGAAAGCCCCGTAACGATGTACCAACTTTTTGTGCAAAGCCTTACTGCTTCAAATGCCGCGTCTTCATATCAGGAGTTCGAGGCTTCGCGTAATCCTTCGACCAACGCATCGATCTCGCTGCGCGGATTCATTTCGGTTACACAGACCAGCAGGTCGTTGAGCTGATCCGGAAAATATCGAGACAGCGCCAGACCCCCGGTAATCTGTTTGTCCGTCGCCAGCTTTGAAAGCAGTCCGGCCGCCCGCAGCGGCGCACGGACAACAAACTCATTAAATCGCGGCGCCGAGTAAGGAAGCGAAAAGCCTGGCAGTTCAGAGATTCGCCGCGCCGCATAGGCGGCCTTTTGCGCACACTGCTGGGCCACTTCCTGCAGACCACGTCGGCCCATGGTCTCAAGATAAACAGTAGCCGCCAGCGCTATCAGCCCTTCGTTGGTGCAGATGTTTGACGTCGCCTTCTCTCGCCGAATGTGTTGTTCGCGGGTCGCGAGTGTCAGCACAAAACCGCGGCGTCCCTGCTTGTCGTAGGCCTCGCCAACCAAGCGGCCGGGGATCTGTCGTGCGTACTTTTCTCTGGTCGCAAACAAACCAAGATAAGGACCGCCGAATGATAGTGGCACGCCAAAAGACTGGCCCTCAGCAACGACAATGTCGGCGCCCGAAGCTGCGGGCGAGCGCAGCAATCCAAGTGAAATCGATTCGGTGATTGCGAGTATGAGCAAGGCCCCAACCGCATGCGCCTTTTCAGCCAGCGCTTCAACGTCTTCGACGCAGCCGAAGAAGTTTGGCGATTGCACCACGATGGCGGCAGTCTTGTCGTCCAGGAGCCGGTCGATCTCAGCAGAGGTTTGACCGGTAGCCTTGTCGGCAGCGGCAACGTCCAGATCGATGCCAGCGTGCTGAACGTAAGTCCGCACTACGTCCATGTATTCAGGATGCACCGCGCCACACGCAATAACTTTGGACCGCCGCGTCACTCGTTCAGCCATCAGCACTGCCTCGGCCAGCGCGGTCGATCCGTCATACATCGAAGCGTTTGCCACTTCCATTCCCGTCAACTGACACACCAGTGTTTGAAACTCAAAAATCACCTGCAGAGTGCCCTGCGAGATTTCCGGTTGATAAGGTGTGTAAGCGGTGAAGAACTCTGAACGCGAGATGATGTGATCGACCACTGTCGGGCTGTAATGTGAGTACGCTCCGGCCCCGAGAAAGCTCGGTCGACGCGCCGCTGGGTTGCGCTCTGCCTTTTTTTCAAACCCGGCGAGCAGTTCGAGTTCAGAAAGCGCGGCTGGAGTTTTGAGATCTCGCGAGAGTCTTAGTTCAGCGGGAATGGAATCGAAAAGATCTGCTGTTGAGTCGAGGCCAATCTGATGAAGCATTGCCGCCCGCTCTTCAGGCGAATTGGGAATGTAGCGCAACGTTACTCGCTCTCAGCTTTCGTAAAATCTTCATATTCGGCCGCCGTCAACAGACTATCGACTTCGCCAGAGTTGGACATTTTTAATTTCACCATCCAACCCTCACCATACGGATCGCCGTTAACTTTCTCCGGCTCGTCGTTCAACGACTCGTTGACTTCGACTACGTTGCCCGATACCGGCGTAAACATTTCTGAAACCGCTTTTACCGACTCGACCGAGCCGAAAGATTCGTTTGCAGAAAATGCCTCACCCGCTTTCGGTAACTCGACATAAACCACGTCGCCGAGAGAATTCTGCGCATAGTCAGTGATTCCTATAACAGCTATGTCACCTTCGGTGCGGACCCATTCATGGTCCTTGCTGTAGTGTAAATTTTCAGGGACGTTCGCCATGCTTCCTCCGTGAGTTTCAGTTGCGAGTGGCCTAAGTTCCGGCCTCTGCAAATCATGCTAATACCAAATCTAACTGTTCCGTTCGCGTTTGTAGAACGGCGTCTTGACTATCTGAGCCCCAACTAGTCGCCCGCGCACGTCAATCTGTATTGCCTGTCCCTCGACCGCGAGTTCAACCGGGACGTAGGCCATGCCAATATTTTTCTTCAGGTAAGGCGCCGGACTTCCCGACGTGACGGTACCGACCTTCTCGCCGTTCACGATAACGTCCTGGCCATCGCGGGCAATACCACGTTCCGTTATCTCAAACCCAATCAAGCGGCGGCGGACACCCTCTTCCTTTTGCTTCACCAACGCTTCCCGGCCTACAAAATCTCCCTTGTTGAATTTGCAGATCCAGCCGAGGTTTGCTTCGAGCAACGTCGTGGCTTCATCAATCTCGTGACCGTAAAGCGCCATCGCAGCTTCCAGACGAAGTGTGTTTCGCGCGGCCAGCCCGCAAGGCAATACGCCTTCCGTCGTGCCGTACTTTCCGACTTCCAGCATCTTGTTCCAAAGCTGCTCCGCCTTGTCTGGCGCTGCATAAACCTCGAACCCATCTTCGCCGGTGTATCCCGTCCGCGAGACGATCGCAGGCACGCCGTCTACAGAACCCTGGCTGAAGTGGTAGTACTTGATGTCAGCAAGCGACAGATCGGTCATCTGTTGCAAGATGGCCAACGCGTCTGGGCCCTGCAGAGCGATCTGGCAATATTCGGAACTGACGTTGCGCAGCGTTACGTCTTCACCCTCGTGATGTGAACTTATCCACTCCCAATCCTTCTCGGTGGTTCCGGCATTTACTACCAGCAGCAAGTGGTCGGCAGCGATTCGGTAGACAAGCAAGTCATCAATTACAGTTCCTTCAGGTGTGGTTAAGGCGGAGTAGTGCGCCTGTCCATCAACCAGTTTGGAAGCGTCATTTGAAGTGATGGAGTTTACGAAGGGAATGGCTCCGGCGCCCAGAACTTCGATCTCGCCCATGTGTGAGACGTCAAATAAACCGGCACGCGTGCGCGTGCGCAGATGCTCTTCAACGGTGCCCGCCGGATACTGCACGGGCATGTCCCAGCCACCGAAATCAACCATGCGTCCGCCTAACTCGCGGTGCACAGAATTCAAAGGCGTCTTCTTGAGCTCAAGCGCAGTAGCAGTCAAGCGTGTCTCCAGGCAGCAACGTTCGGCCTATACAGTAATTGGATTGTTACGACAGTGAAGGCGCAAACCTAACATGCGACGTGCAGTGCGTCAAGCGAGTGAGTTTTTGAGATTCTCGCGGAATAAAAACTGGAAAAGTGAGGTTGCGATCGCGTGTTTCGTTCGCCTCAACAAGATCGAAAAGCGCTCCCATCGAGAGAGCGCCTGGTCGGTCGTCAGTATTTCTGCGCGTTGCTTAAAGATGCCGTAAACGACATTAGAAATTGCGGTCAGGTTCTCGCACATCAACTTTTTGCACACTGAAAACCACGCGCATTGTGGCTGGTCGGTGATCCATCGAGGCGGGCACGAAGGCAGCATTCTGTCTCAACGCAATCGCAAACTCGTCGAGCATGCGCGGATCTCGCGGAGCCTGGACGACATCGGCGAGAGAGGCTGCGCCGTTACTGAAAACGTCGGCAATGACAATCATGTCATCCCCGTCCTGCTGGCTGCTAAAACTTGGCTGTGCATACGAACTTGTCAAAGCTGCCAGTGCGCCGCCAGGGTCCAAACTTGGCGACTGCTCCGCGAAAGGAGCACGCTGCGCCGAAAACATTTCCGGTGACACCGGTTGATTGATGTCATACCCCCTGAATGGCGCAAAGTCCATAGAGGTCATCGACTGCATATCCGCAGCTTCTCTAAGGGCTACGAAATGCGGTCGCAAGCCGGCGAACATTCCGATAAAAAGAATCACCGAGGCGAATGAGCCGACCGTGTAGGGCATAAGTTTGGGCTCGAGCCAGAGGACGAGTCGCGCTGAGAGGGAACGTTTCGGTGACTGCTTTATTGCCGCCGCCTCGATCATCAATGCATCTTTTATGGTAGAAGCGAGGTCGAGCGGAACAACGGGCCGGGCCAGATTCGCAAGGCTTCGCGAGAGAGTGCGTAGCTCGGCTACCTCTGCACGACAAACCGGGCAGCGGTCCAGATGCTCATCAACAGCCAGTCGAGTCGGCTCAGATAGACAGTCGTCTACATAAGCAGAAAAGGACTGTTTTGTTTCTTCGCACAACATAATAAATTGAAGTGAATTCAGTGGTCCGTTGTCAGTTGTCCGTTGTTTCTTGTATTCAAGTTGATCGGTTTCATACATGCCGTTTCTTATTCATCCCCGTCATATCATACCGTCCAACCCACCACAGAAGAGCAACTGACAACGGACCAC
>JANNON010000298.1:0-10134 GCA_031399105.1 Blastocatellia bacterium
GGAAGAGACTGATGATGTGCGCGGCGCTTTTCTCACGACGCGACCGAAGAAGAACGACAAGCCAGTCGAGAAGACGCAAAAGCCAAATCGAAAGCGTCCCAGACCAGCTTCCACTCCGACCGCAACGCCGACGGCAACTCCAAAATCTCCGGTCAAGGTGGTTGACCATATTCCCCCGAAAACTCGCATGCCCAAAATTGGCATCGGCATGACACTGTTCATGCGCGATCAGAATGGACTCTCAGTTCGCGTCGATCCCTCGAGAGAGTTTTACAAAGGCGAGCGAGTGAGATTGCTGCTCGAAACAAACACCGATGGCTATCTTTACGTTTTCAATACAACTGACAATGGACCGCCGTTGATGATCTATCCGGATGCGGATCTCGACGAAGGCGGTAACTATATCCAGGCACACGTGCCAGTCGAGATTCCTTCGAGCGTCGCTGCGGAAGAACGGCTTAAGTGGTTTCGCTTCGATGCGCAGGCGGGTGTCGAGCGGCTCTATTTTGTGTTTACGCGCGAACCGCTAACCGGAATTCCGCTTGAGGATCAGTTGATCAGTTTCTGCCGCCAGCGAACGGAGAATTGTCCAATTAAGCCAGCGACCAGCCTCTGGGATCAGATCACAAAAGAGATGACGCCAGTTAAAGGCGCCAAGGCTGCTCAGTTCGGCGCCACGGAAACTGCAAATGAACATCAAGCCACGACCCGCGGCATTGGACTCAGCAAGGAAGATCCCGAACCGTCACTGGTGATGATGACTGCTTCTTCGGGGACGAATATTCTGGTGACGACTTTGGATCTCGCTCACAAGTAGAAAATACTGACAACTGTGTCTAACTCGCTGTGGCTTGAAGAAGCTACAGCCAACTTCCGTTTTGAATTGACCAGGAGTTTTCCATGCAATCGACCGTAGCAAGACTGATTACTTCTTTTCTGACGGTGAGTTTGTTGGCCGCCACGCCCAGCACCTTGCGAGCGAACAGGAGCGAAGCGACGCAGGGAGTGCAATCCGACTCGGCCTCCTCGGCGTTGCGCGAGGGTAGGCGACTGTTGAAACGTGGGAAGGCTGACCAGGCATTGGTCCAACTGAATACTGCGTTGCGGCTTTACACCGCGGCGAAAAACGGCAGTCGCATAGCTGCGGTTGAGAATGAACTGGGCGACCTCTATCTCCGCCAGGGGCAATACGTGGTCGCGCTTGATCATTACAAAAAAGCGCTCGATGGATTCATGGGTGAGAGCAAGAAACAGGACAGCACCACTGCAGCGGCCGGTGTCGCAGATAGTCGTCTGGCAAGTGCGAGCGCGGCGGCCGCCAGCATCGCTGACGACAAGTTCAATGCAAACCTGATGTTGGCGAAGATTGGCATGGTGAATTTTCGGCTGGGGCGAATGTCCGAAGCCAGCGCCGCGTATTCGCAGATGCAGGTGAAAAAACCGGAAGGCGCGGCGACGAAGGTCAGTCGACGCTTTGGCGGACTCGGCGGAATCATGGGCGGACTCTCGACCGGCGATGTCGCGGTCCAGGTGCCCACCAGTCTCGCGGTAGGAGCGTGGGAGTTCAAGAAAGAGTTTGACGAGTATCGAATTGGAATCGTTTATTCCAACTATGAGTTGGGCACGGGCCGGATTGCTTTCTTCAACAACGATCTCGAATCGGCAAAGAAACACTTTCAGAATGCCCTCGATGGGACGAATGCCGGGCTTGCTAGTCTTGGCAAGGTTGGCCAAACGCGTCGGGTGCGGGCGGCGGCACGTACTAGTCTTGGCGATGTAGCATTGCGCCAGGGAAAACTAAAAGATGCGAACAAGTTTTATGCGGACGCGGTGAAAGGTGCGAACGAGGACAAGCGGCTCGATCTTATTTGGCCGGCACAACGTGGTCTGGGCCAAAGTCTTTGGCTGCAGGCTGCGCAGGAGAAGGATCCCAAGAAAGGGAACTCACTTCGCGAACAGGCGCTTGGTAATTATCGCGAGGCGCTCAAAACGATCGAAACGCTTCGCGCCGGAAGTCTTCGTGCGGATGAATCTCGCACGACGTTTCTAAGCACTTTCAAGGATGTGTTTGAAGAAGCGGGGAACGCTTTCGCCGAGATGGCAATGCTGGCCGCGCCCGGCGATCAGGCTGCTGGTCTGTCCGGTAAGGCGCTGGAATATGCGTCCGAGGCGTTTCGCGTGAGCGAGCAATCGCGCGCGCGTTCGTTACTGGACCTGTTGAGCGAAACAAACGCCGCAGTTACCGAGGGCGTACCCGCTGACTTATTGAAGCGCAAGCAGGAAAATCTCGATCGTCAACAGGAGCTTGCCGAGCAATTGAGTGGCATCTCGTCCGCAGACGAACCGAAGAAGAAGCCAGGAGATATCGATTCAGAACTCGAGAAGCTGCAGGTTGAATACGATGAGGTCGAGAATCAGATCCGCACTGCGAGCCCTCGTTATGCGGCGCTCACTGCGGGTCAGCCGCTAACGTTGGCCGAAGTTCAACAGAAGGTGCTCGACGATCAGACTGTGCTGTTGGAATATGGCTTGGGAACGAACGCGTCCTATCTCTGGGCGGTTAGTCCGAAAGAAGTGCGGCTGTACAAACTGCCTGGCCGTTCGGCGCTCGACAAGCTTGCTACCGACCTGCGTGCCCAGTTGATTCCCTCGAAACTGCAGCGACGAATTGTAGGGATCGACGTGGCTGCCGACGCGACGCGTGGCATGGGTGTGGCATCAGCCGCTGAAGATGCGGCGCCATTCGTCGCAGCTTCAAACGCGGTTTACAAAGCTGCCGTAGAGCCGGCGGCCGCAGTGATTGGGCAGAAGCGGCTGCTTGTGGTTGCCGATGGCGCGCTTAACTACATTCCCTTTGAGTCGTTGGTTACCACGGCGGCTCCTGGAGATTATGCATCGCTGCCTTATCTGCTAAAGACTAACGAGATTGTTTATTCGCCCTCTGCGTCAGTGATCGGAGCCATTCGTCAGCAGGGCACTAAAGCAACCGGCCGCGCGATGTTGCTGATTGCTGATCCAGTATTCAATTCGAATGACGCGCGTGCACGAGGCGCTGTGACAACCGCTGAGTCTGCCGAGACTCGTGGGTTGGGAATTGAAAGCGCGCTGACCGACGTCGCGGGACAGGGCGCAGCCGCTGCTGCTGAGTCTGCGAAGATGCAGGGCTTGCCACTTGCTCGACTGACCGGCACGCGGGCGGAGGCTGAACAGATTGCGACTCTGGCTCGGAGCTCAGGCGGGTCGGCTGATTCATGGCTCGATTTGAAAGCGAGTGAAGAAGGTTTGGAAGCAACTGATGTCAGCAAGTATCGCGTGTTGCACGTGGCCACGCACGGTCTGCTGAATGCCGAGCGGCCGCAATTCACCGGGCTCGTGCTTTCACTCGTTGGGAATAAGAGTGAGGACGGCTTTTTGCGGACAGATGAAGTCTTCAATCTAAAGTTGGGCTCTCCTTTTGTAATGTTGTCGGCCTGTGAGACGGGCTTGGGCAAAGAAAAACGCGGTGAAGGCGTGATGGGGTTAACGCGCGCCTTCATGTATGCCGGCGCGCCAACCGTCGGCGTTAGCTTGTGGTCAGTTGCCGACAAGTCAACAGCCGATCTGATGACTGACTTCTACAAACGCTGGCTGGGAACCGGCGCCGCTGGTTCGCCCTCGGTGAGTCCCGCGGCAGCGATGCGCGAGGCTCAAATCGCGATGATCACAGGCAAGAAATACAGCGCACCCTTTTATTGGGCCCCGTTTGTGCTGGTCGGGGATTGGCGGTAGGCCCTCGAAAACCTATTCACTTGGTAGTGCTAAGTTAGTGTGTTATTCGGACTGTACAGTGGAAATGAAGTCAGTACCGAAACGCGGTAGCGTCGGGTCCCTGCTGCGGATATCAACTGTCATCCGTGTTCCTGCTTTTGATCATTAACCAAAGCTTAGATTGCCATTAAGCCTCGCAAGCAAGACCCGACGCTACCGCGTTTCGGTACTGACTTCTGCGCAATCTGCGATCGCTATCACTTCCGGCTATATCTGCTAAACCACCCCTTCATTCCTACCGCACCACTTAATCCAAGGCCCAGCAGCAGAACCGTCGCCGGCTCAGGAACTGCCGTGCTTTTCCCCTCGACAACCAGGTTGTCGATGCGGTTGTTCCCCGACGCCGAAGAGGCGCCATTGAAGACGATGCGAAAGGCGGCGTTCGGATTCTCATTCAAGCCCGTGATCGCAGACAGGTCAAAAATGACGAGTCCGAAAGTAGCCGGCGGCGCATACGGTGCGCCAAACGCCACGAAGTTCACACCGTCGAGACTGTATTGCAGTTGGTTGTTATTGAATCCCGTGCCGGTAGCCTGGGTTGCAAAGCTGATGACGATGTTTCCGTAACCAACTGTACTCACCGCGAGCTCGATAAAGCGTCCGTTGTTCGCATTCGAAGTACCGCCTTGCAATGTCAGCGCCTGCCCTGCGGAGTCACCGAACCTTGCATTTGTGGTACTCCCACCCAAAGTGAAGACAACATTGAGCAGATTGAAGTTTGTGCTCAACGTTCCGGCGCCGTGATCGACTGCCAGGTCCGAGTCATTGAAATTCCAGACTGCGATCTCGTCGGCTCGCACGACTTGATTTGGTAGAAACATCAGTAAGGCTAGCGCCGCGAACGTCAGCCACGAATTTCGGTTGAGTAGTCTGTGAGACATGGTTTCTCCTTATGAGGTATGAGGTTTAGCTTTCTGGGCCACGTGAGGAAGCAGGAGAATCTTGATGAAAGACCCGACGACCGGAACCAGCAGCGTCAGAGCTGATCTGCCAGCCGCTCAGCTTCTCGTAGCGTCGGCACATTAGTTTCAGCGAGTGTGCTACGTCAATGGTGCTAGCGGAGAGGCTGACTTTTGCTGCTTGCCAGAGTTTTTGTATTGGCTCGCCCGCAGTTTCAGAAGCGTCCGCGTGTCCCCGTGGCGGCGCTTCACGCAGGTCTCAGTTGAGGGTCTCTATTCTGTGAGTTAGTATGAAGGCAACCCCTCAATTTGGTATCAAGGGAAAAATGGACAGTCGATTCATGCGTCTAACAAACAAAAATTCGTTAACGGAGCTGCTCGAGCGTTCGCAGCAGCAACCAGTCGTAATTTTCAAACACAGCACGACCTGCCCGATTAGCTCGGCTGCTTATCGTGAAATGGAGGACTATGAAGGCGAGGTTGCGTTGGTTGAAATACAGCTGGCACGCGAGCTCTCGAAAGAAATTGCACAGAAGACTGGTGTCGAACACGAGTCGCCGCAGGTGCTTGTCCTGCGTAACGGAAAGGTCGTTTGGGACGCTTCCCATTGGAAGGTTAAGGCGGATGCCGTTGCAGACGCCGTAAAGCAGAACGCGTGAGGGGAAGCGATGGGTGATTTAGCAGACAGGCGAGGCCCCGCGATTGAGCCGCGTGAGATCAAGCAGGAAGGTGATATTTCCGTGCGCATCACCTGGGCTGACGAGCGCGTGTGCCATTTCCAAGCAGCCGAGTTGCGGCGTGCGTGTCCTTGCGCGCAATGCGTAAACGAATGGACTGGCCAGCGCATGCTCAAACCAGAAACGATTTCGGAAGAATTGCAGATTGCCGATCTCAGTCTCGTCGGACGATACGCGTTAAACTTTCGTTGGAGCGACGGTCATGAAACAGGGATCTACAGTTTTCGGTATTTGCGGGATTTGTGTGAGCAAGGACCGAGTACTGAGTCCTAAGTGCTGAGTACTGAGTACTGAGTGCTGAGTGCTGAGTTCCGCACTCAACCAAAGTCGAAGCCTAAGACTTGAAGTACGAAAACTCGAAACTCGAAACTCGAAACTCGAAACTCGAAACTCGGAACTCCGCCTGGAACTCAGTACTCAGCACTCAGCACTTAATCAGGACTCAGCACTTAATAAGACACTCCGGGCGTGAATATGGCAGAATAGGCGTCATGAACGAGCAAGACTTTTTCAACGAGAAACAAGAGTCCAAGAAAGCCAGTTACAGTTGTCCTCACTGTCGTGAACGAATGGATTACGACGTTCGCTGGCTCAAACGCACCCGCAAGCCTGCTCCGCCGCGCGGCGCCAATGAACAGGACCGCATGCGCTTTCAAAAATCCCGGGACTACATGGTCAGGATCGACGACATGCTCATGTGCAAGAATTGCCGCCGTCGTTTCGAGATTCCCAGCTCACAGTCCGTGGTCTTTATCTGAAGCCGTGGCTTCCACCTCCGCAGTAGAAACGATATCCAGCGTCGGATAAATCGTTCAGGTGACGGAACCTGACCCGACCGAGAACCCTTCAAGACCCTGTGTCTGGACTCGCGTCGCAGCCCTTCTTCCTATTTACTTCCGATTTCGCTGATGCATTCAGCCGATCGATTACGCGTTACTAGTGGCGCTGCAATTGCTCCCGGCCTCGTTGGAGGACGGGTTTCAATAACATCTTATGCAAAACGAACAATTCGCAGGCGCCAGCAAAATCAACACGTCGTTTCTAACGCCGCTCGAACGACGGATGACGCCGGTGGTCTTACCAAGAATTCCTTTATGGCTTGAGACGCATCACCTAACGATGCTGACGCTAGTTTGGTCGCTCTCAATCCTGCTATTCAGTTATTTCGCGGCGACGAACATTAAATGGCTCTGGGTGGTTTCGCTCATGGTGATTCTGCAGTACGTCACGGATTACTACGATGGCAAGGTGGGCAAATATCGGAACACGGGTTTGGCCAGGTGGGGCTACTACATGGATCACCTGCTCGACTATTTCTTCCTTTGTTCAATCATCATTGGGTACGCCTTCATACTGCCGGAGGAGTCGCGTTACCAGTTGCTGTTCATGCTGGCGGTGTTCGGCGCTTACGACTTCAGCACTTTTCTGGCTTTCGCTGCGACCGACCGTCTCAAGATCAGCTACCTGAAGTTTGGACCGACGGAATTTCGGCTGGCGATAGTAGTAATAAACACCTTGCTAATTTTCTATGGCACGAAGCACATGATTAACAGTTTGAAGTTTGTGAACGCCGGCGCGGTGGTTGGTCTTTGCCTGATTGTTTACAAGACTCAGAAGCAGATTTGGAAGATGGATATGGAGCAGAAGGAACAAGCCGTCGAATTGGAATCGCCAGCCGTGATGTAAAAACATTCGTGCGGCGCATGCGGAGTGTATGTATTGTTGCCAGTCAGGAAACGTTATGAACGTTTAAGACATCCAAAGCGGCAACCAACCACGTACTTATTCCGGTGACACCAACGTTAATGACCTGTGGCCTCATGCTTGCAAGTTCGAAAAATCATTAGCGTTCCAGTTCTAAAGAAATACGGAACTCCAGGAAACAGAAAACGTTAAATAGCAGCAAGCATCGCTAAGAAAAATCAAAAAGGTTAAGGAAATGTCAGAGAAGAAAGCAATCAGGGTTATTAAGAAGAACGATCTCAAGCGGACTGTGAAGCCGGTTGAAAAGCCCACTGCGCGTGAAACAGCGCGCGATATGGTCAAGACGGTGACCAATTGGGTCAACGAACTGCAGCAAAAGCGGCGTGAAGAAACAAACCACGCTATCAAGACGCTCTTACCGAGCAACCCGCGGCCGAGTGAGGCCTAGGCTAAAACCCCTCCTCTTCGCCCAAACAAAACACATCTGCAGAAGCTGCTGCCCCGGGAGAAAGCTCCCGGGCGGTTCGCTTTGTCTTGGCTGAACCAACTCAATTGACACCTGCAACCACCGGCGTTAGCATCGCCGAAATTAACCCGGACGGGAGTCAGGCTGGTCATGAGTAAGGGGCCTTCATCGAAAAAGAAGAAGCAGGCGCGGCCGATTTTCGATGCGATTCGAAAGCCATTGGCGCCTCCGGGTCACCCGCTGAGTCACGCTAAGCCTGAAGAGAAAGCCCGACCGTCCGGAAGAAAAGCAAAACACAAAGTGAAGCCTGATCCAGTTCGTGACGATGAGTAGATGACAAGTTCAACCATAGATAGTTCGCGCGAGTTTATCCAACAGGCGCGCCGGTTCTTGAAAGAAGATTACCTGCCGAAAATCCGGCTCTGCCTGGACAGCCTGAATGACGAACAAATCTGGTGGCGCGCTAATGCCCAGTCGAACAGCATCGGTAACCTGGTTCTGCATCTGTGTGGCAACGTGCGGCAGTGGATTGTTAGTGGGCTGGGTAACGGAAGCGACCAACGAGATCGTGATTCAGAGTTTGAACAGCAGGAAGTGATTCCAAAAAGCGAACTGTCGGCGCTGTTGGTGGAAACGTTGACGGAAGTGGATGACGTGCTGAGAGATTTTGATTCGACTCAGTTGCTGCGTGACTATCAGATTCAGGGTTCAAACGTGCTCGCTCTGGAAGCAATCTTTCACGTAACGGAACATTTTTCGATGCACACCGGGCAGATCATCATGCTTACCAAGATGATGGCAGGAACGGATCTGGGGTTTTACGACTTCTCCACGGGCGCACCGGTGCACACCTGGAGGTACTAAACCTGCGCGGCTAGCTGCTGATGATCTACCCACCTTCCTGACAGTGAGACTTACGTATCTTGATTTGTCTCCTTAGACCCTGGAGTTTTCGCGACAGTCTCTACCGCGCGGTTGTACTAACCTCATCACGCGCAGTAATTCGAAGTATCCTTGCTTCTTTTCGTCAGCAACACGCCAAAGCAAGCCTACCTGATAGACTTACTTCTGGTTTTTCCATTCAAAGATGCTTAATATGGCCGAACGGTTTTTATTCAACTGCTAAGACATGCGGAACTGCTTGTCTTGCAATCGGAGGCGAAGTCTTTATGACCTACGTGGTGGCGGAACCTTGCGTGAACTGTCGTTATACGGATTGCGCACTCGTTTGTCCGGTGGAGGCGTTTCACCTGGATGACGATATGCTCGTTATTCATCCTGAGACGTGTATAGATTGCGACGCGTGCGTGCCCGAGTGTCCGGTAGAAGCCGTCTTTGCCGAAGACAAGGTGCCGGCCGAGTGGGCTTCGTTCACACAAATCAACGCTGACCGTGCGCTGAGTGGCCTCCCCACAATCACTGCACGGATGGATCCTCTTTGCGAAGCGTGATTGATGAAGAAACGCACTAAGCGCCTGCTCGGCGGTTTGACATTGGTTGGCGTCGCGGGCGCAGCCGGTGCATACATGGCCAAAAGAAAAACAATGAGAGCAGAGCGAAAAGCTGCGGATCATCCCTTAAGCGTCTGGGCGCGTCCCGGTATGTCAGTGACTTTCAGGGGAGAGTTGATGCCGGGAAGACAGCGCGATGCCCGCACGTTCAAGGTGAAGCAATTGCTCCCAAGCGGACGAGTTGTGTTAGATGGTTTTGCCGGCGAACATGCCGAAAACGAGTTCGAACGGAGCTCGGAGAGAGCCGACCTGCCTTAGTTTCTCAACTACCAACTATAAGTGCGACCCGGTTCCATAACGCTGAGCCTGGCGACTTTCAGCGCTTTCAACTCTTCAATTACGATCTCGCGGTAGGCGGGTTTGATATGAACGGTCAGAATATCAAGTCCGTTGTGATTAAGTTTCGTTAGTTCCTGGTGCAGCGATGCCGGGGTGAAGTGACGCGAGACTTCAGCTAGAGAGCTCATCGAATTTGGAAACGAGGCCTCAATTAGGAGGGCGTCCACATGCGGAGCGCGATTAACGACATCCCAGAACTGATCCGTTTCGGCTGTGTCTGAACTGAACGCTACCGTACTCCGGCTGTCGGATACCAGCAGTCCAACGGTGGGCACGATGTGGTTAACTGGAACGGCGATCACACGCAGATGGGCCACCTCAAATTCAGTTCCCACTGGTATCGGCACGTACTCCATGACTGGTCCGTAATCATTCTTGAGATCTGAGAAGCGTGGATAAACATTCCAGTTGAACACGTCTCTTTCGAGGAGCTCTATCACCTCGGGCGTCGCATAAACGCGCACGGGCTCCTTCAAAGTCGGGTACAGATCGTCTATGAAGATTGGCAGACTGGCAATGTGGTCCATGTGAGGATGCGTGACGATGATATCGCGAACGCTTTCGCGCTGTTCGCCAGTGAGGGCAATGGCGATACTACCCGCGTCTATAGCAACCAAGTCGTCAATCAAAAAGCACGTTAAGCGTTGCTCGAGAGTTGCGCGGCCGTGGCC
>JANNON010000209.1:0-3260 GCA_031399105.1 Blastocatellia bacterium
GGTGCCGGGCCGGCACTCCGGCAGAACGCTTAGGTAGACGATGTGTCACTTGAATCATTACGGAAGCCTCGACTACCTCCAAACCGTCCAGGTTGTTGTGCCGGTTTCCCGGCACCGAACGCCGCTGCGGAAAAGCAGTCACCATGCAGCCGAATTATGCAGCTCAGGGTTGATAGTTGGCTTCTGGCCATAGCTCGTTGATCTCATCAGCTTGATGTTGTGCCGTGAATCGTTCCCAAACAATTCCGTTCACATCGGTATCCTGCGTGAACGCTTCGGCTGAAGGGTCTTCCCAACCCAAGTGCCTTAAGGAACCTGCCTCACAAGTGGGGTCCTGACGCACGGAAACGTTTAAAGACTCCGTTCGCCACAGCGCGTACTCGCCAGGGATTGATGAGCATGGCTGCATTCCAAATCGAGCAGAATAGTCAGCGATGGTTTCTACGATCTTGTCCGTGGAGATCGCGATATGGAGCTTCTTCATGATCTGCCTTCGGAACTCCAACGCCATCGTTGATGGCCGCACGGCTCTGCGGTGTTGTGCCTCGGACTGTTTGTTATGCCGCTGACTCACTGGCAACATTCCAGCCAGGGAATACCAGTACGGCGGGATGACACTTGAGAGCCCGGGCGAGCACCTTGGCTCGTTCAACACCCAGATTGACCCGCCCATTCTCAATTGCCGAGATGGTTGCCTGTGGAATTTCCGTCAGCTCTGAGAGTTGGCTCTGGCTGAGTTCCTGCAGCTCGCGAAGAATGCGGACAGACTCGCCAACAGAAACTTCGACGCGTCGCTTTGCTACTCTGAAATCCTTCACCTCAAGGTCTCCTATAGTCGTGGGGAGTAACTTGAATGACCTGTATCAACAGCGCGTTTGTCACTACGCTATAGATCACTCTCCATTTCAATCCCAGGCGAGACGATCGATGCCCTTTCCACTCACCGGAGAGGGCCTCATCGTGAAATCCTTTGATCGCGCGGAGCCCTGGCGGTCCAGAAAGAGCAGCAATGTCTTTCCATTTCTCGTAGCGCTTTAAGATCTCTATTGGCACTGCAGCAGATAGCTGTTTCTCAACGCGTCGGTGCTCTTCGATGCGCCACATACCACATCGTATCTATACTATAAATGGTATGTCAAGCTGCTGCGACTTCTGCGGTATAACGTTCGAGCTTAGCAGGCGACGACGGCAGGACGCCGGGCCCGGGCCGGGTGGCCTGCCGTTGGCGCTCCGCTTGAGCGAGGGGTTAGGCCTCAGCGATGGCAGCAATGGATACCTTCAGGCCGGGTATGCGGGCCGGCAGCTTTGCTCCCTGCCGAGCCGGTGGGTTGGTGGGAAACCACCTGATCCACTCCTCGTTCATTCCGGGGAACTCGTCCTCATCCGCCAACACGACGGTTGCGCTCACGATCTTGTCGATTGAGCTTCCGGCCTCTTCCAGTATGGCTTGTATGTTCGTCAGGCATTGCCGAGTCTGTTCCTGAATCGTGGAGCCTTTGAATGCGCCAGTCTCAGGGTCGGTCGGCGATGTACCGGAAACGAAAATCAAGCCCGCAGCTTTGACTGCCTGGCTATATGTCGGCGGAGGCTTGGCGGCATTTGGAGTGAATACGATCTGGCGAGGCACTTGTCTTCCTTTCCGATGGTGGAGCAGCAAAGGACTTCGTTTCTGAGGCCTAAGGAAGCTCTGATTTACCCACATGTGTCAGGCGAACAGCGATGCAACTGATTGAAAGACCATGGTTGAGAATGCGTCGACTGTTTCAGATGGCAGTATTTCAGAGGTTCCCTAACGATTGCGATCAGAGGCGACGCGCTGGCGGCGCGCCGGTTGCGGATGCAAGCGGCGTGACGCCAAGTGACGTCCGCTGAATCGCATGATTAGGAGACCACTTTTGATACCAGCGGGAACTGCTCAGGATGACGAATGGATTCTACGGCGAGATCTACATCCAGATCTGGCCAGTAGAGGTGATTCGCGGAGGGTAACTCTACCCGTGTGATCTGCCCGATAGTGGCGTCGCGAAACCACGGGAACTGAGCAAAGGGAACAAACAGCTCTTCCGCTCCCAGCAGCAGCCAGAAGCCGTGGGGCGAGACGTTGGATACTTCAACGCCCGAAGTGCCTTTGCCAAGCGCTACGGATTTCAACGACGTGTCCTTCTACAAGGGCTTGGGCAGCCCGAATCTGTTGATCGTTCAGGCCATAATTGTGCGCCAGGGCAATCCCGGGCTCAAGCCAAAACTTCGCCTCGCCGTCAGGACACTGCACATGAACGTGCATCCGTGGCTCCTCGCGCGAGAAGAAATAGAACCGAAAGCTGCCGTCGCGAAAAATCGTTGGGCTCATGGCAATGAGGTTACATGAGTAGAGTCTTGCGGGCTCCTAACGTCATCGTTGAGGCCGCGCGGTTTCGCCGCGTCGCGCCTCGAACGATTTGTTATGCCGCCTGCAGAACCGCACGTCTGACAGGCTGCGGAAGATCTGCATTGATGAAGTTTTCTTCCGGGTACAGATAGTCCTCGCCGGACTCGTCTACTACCCGAACCTGTCGATGCTTTTCGGCCTTCGCATCCGGGATCGCCACATAAATTTTGCGGCGCTCCAGGGATACTTCGTAACCGGAATTGTCCAGGCAAATAACAAGACGACGTGATGATCTAGCCATGAGTCTTACGCCTACAATATGTACTTGATCTTGAACTCTTTCCGGCCAATACCAGTTGCTTCGTACCAGTGAAGCTCGGCACGGACGATCGCACCATCGCTCAAGCGAACCTCGGCGACACCTTTTCGTTTTCGCCACCGACCTCGACCGTATCGCTTCCGGACACGCGAAAGTTCATTGATGCCGGAACTCGTCGCGATCGTTTCGATATCAGAGATGCTGCCGATGATCTGGAAGCGCATGCAGCGATACTTTCAAACAATCGTGACGGAAGCAATGTTGCCTAGAAAGGCATAACGCCGTTAAACCGGAGCGCGTTCCACGCGCGATCGGTTTGAACGGCTTGTTATGCTCGTAACCAAAACGCGCCACAAGCAAGAAAATGGCACTAGAAAGACTGTGGAAATACAGAAAAACATTACTGCCAGAGTGACCATTTCGGCGACATTGGTTAGCAGGGTGATGCAAAACGTTGGAAAACGGCAAGGATGAAGCAGTTATTCATGGAAACAGGCATGAGTACGGAAGGGGGGAGCGCGGATCAGCGGCGATCAACGTGTCAGCGCCGATCCGGCGAGACCTCTTCACGGG
>JANNON010000327.1:0-2556 GCA_031399105.1 Blastocatellia bacterium
CATTACCGTGATCTGAACTCAACCAAGTATAGAGCAACGACTGAATCTCGGGGCGATTCCCCACGATCTTTAGAATGTCCTCGCTTGCGGCCCATCCAGTCATGTAAGCGGGCACAATAAACACTTTACCGACAGTACCAGATCGAGTGATGCACACCTCCCGATGCTGAAGTCCAATCTCTAGAAGATCTTTACTGTGATGACCTCGACCTAATTGCTTTACGTCTATAGGATCGATCTGGAAGATTTGCTTGCTTGTTAGAAAAGATATCCCCGTTTTCTTTACAAATACTCGCTTTCTGAACTTGGTGACTCCGTTAACACTCAGGGAATGAACATCACTATCCAGGCGCCGAAAGTCATCGGATCGTGAAGCAATAAGTTGCTCTAGTTCCAAAGCTAAGGGTGAGTGAAAACTGGCATCAAATCGACCGCGAAGGTTTCTAAGCGACACAGTTGTTGTGGAAGGCCGTTCTCCATCGTGCAGCCCAAAATTCAATCGCAGTTCCGAATTCAAGAGGCTCCTAGCAACATCGAGAGATTCAACCGCAAGATCTCTCGCACGGAGTGCCTCAACAACTTTTCGGCCTATTTCCGCTTTAACAATTGCGTGGAAGCGTGGGAGTCGTACCGACGCCAGGTGCGCCGGTTCAATGTGCTGAACAACCGAACCATATTTTGAGCGAGTTAACTGGAGGCGGCCGTAGACCGATCGAAGGAAGGCTACGCAGAATCCCGCGTCTAAATAATTTTCGAATCGAACCTTTATAGAATCTTGACTGCACGCCCAGTTTTCTTGCCGTTTGCTCACGAAGCCAATATTGCCAATTGTACCGGAACAAGAGATTAGCAGGTCAAATTCCTTGACGCTAAGATCCTGTATTTTCTTGGTCACGGCCCGACTGAGATATCCATTTGGCTTCTTGTCGATATCTAGAATACCTGAACTAGTTAAGAACGGAACTCCAAATTCCGGTTCTACGAACACTCGGCGAAATCGAAACGCGTTATTTGCGTAATTTGCTAGTCCATGCACGCCGATGAGTGGCTGCGATCCCTCAGGATACGTATCAACGCGGGCCGCGGCGTCCCTTGCCGCGGCGTCGTAGGCACCTGCCTCCAAACGAGTGTCGTTTTTCAGTATCTCGGATAGCTTGACCGAAGTTGTCGACGCGCCCTCACCCAAAAGTTCATCATGTGAAGCAAGGCTATTCCCAATGATCACCAGCCAAGCACCGCATCGGTTTTCCAGCCACGAAATGCTTGGGAAATGACGGGCGTATCGTCATCGAGTAACTTCTGCCTAGGCATGAGCCTTGTGGTAGCGTCACCCTGCGAATTGATCGCAAGCTCCACAACATCTACCGAGTCGATAAGGATTTCTTCTCCAAGATCATTTCGCTTAAAGACCTTGTTCCCTCGCTTGTCGTGTCCGATCGCACGATTCTGAGCCATGAAAATCTCGTAATCGTTGAGTCTTCCCTGAGTTTTTTCGCGCAGTAGTTCTGCGTTGTCCTTTTTCTGGAGAATCAGAACAGATGTCTGCGTGCCGTTGCGGGGCTGGAAGGCGTCTGAGTGCAAATCGACAGATGCAATCAGCTTGAACTTCTCGAGCATCCACTGGCGGACATAGCCCAGACCTGGGGCGCCAAGAATCGCGTCAGGAAGCACTATCGCCATTCGTCCACCCTCAGCCAGAAGTTGGTAGCAGCGCTCGATAAAAAGAATCTCAGGCGGCTGAGACCTCGCTACCTCCCCGCGTACCCAACAGCCGTCATCGCCCAAGTCCCAAACGTGCCCAAGATCATACTGCTGGAGAGTCTGGATGTCATTGACGGGCAATTTCGACCCAAATGGCGGATTTGTCGCAATTACATTGAAGTGGCCTAAGTCATTGTAAGACCGGAGTTCGTCTTGCTTGACACCAAGGGCTGATGCGAATGCTTCTCGAAACTCACTTGGCCACTCGTGCGGGTGACGCAAACTATCAACCCGTAATATGTTCCCAGACCCGTCATTATTCATGACCATATTCATTTTAGTGGCCTTGACGAGGTCTGGATTAATGTCAAATCCAAAGAACGAAGTAGAAGCTAGCGATTTCACCTGATCTCTAAGTGCCTCTGCATCGCGGAATTGAGTCCCGACCTGATCTTGCTCGACATTGAGATGCCGGGGTTCAGCGGGCTCGAAGTCGCGGCGTCACTTCCCCGGCCCCGACCCGCGATCATCTTCTGCACGGCATACGAACGATATGCGGTGGACGCGTTCGAGCTCAACGCCGTCGACTATCTGCTCAAACCGGTCAATCGCGCGCGGCTTCATGCGGCGATCGAGCGCGCGCGTGAAGCGCGAAGCGTCGACCGCGAACACGTCATCGATCGGCTCACGCGGACGGCTGCCCTGGCGCCGGTCCGCTTCCTCGCGCGCAAAGGCGCCCGTTTCCGGGTCGTGCCGCGGCAGGACGTCGTGGCGTTTACATTCCAGGATGGGTTGACCCGGCTGCACACCGCCACTGAGCAGTTATGGATGCAACCCACGTTGGCCGCGCTCGCC
>JANNON010000213.1:0-2193 GCA_031399105.1 Blastocatellia bacterium
GTGCTTTTAAAATCGCGTGGAAAGAAACGGAAAAGGGATCTGCTAATACCGCTGCTTCACTGCTGATGCCTTCGGGTATCGGATACCATTGCGATTCATGCGCCGGCACTTTTTGTGCAAAACCGTCACGCTCAACAAACGCCTTTATTAATAAGAGAACTCATTACCGCATCCCGAACCCGACGCTACCGCGCTACGGTACTGACTTCATGCTCGCCTCAGCAGCTTAACCATGAAGCTGCTCATCGCCCGGTTTGAAAAAGATCGCATCCGCTGAAAGCTGTTCCTGAGTGCGCGGATGCCGGAGCGCAGCGATAAATCCTTCGAAAAGAAACCCCAGTGAGTGCATTGCGTCGTAGAGTTCTATAAACGTCGGTTGACCTTTGTACAACGGGGCGAAGTTGCACTCTACCATGATGCGTTGGCACCGTGAGAGCGTCTCTCGCCCTCCTTCAATCACGCCCATCTCGTGACCCTGGACATCGAGCTTAGCCAGCATTGGCGCCTCGAGTTTCAGTTCGCTTGCGACTGAATCGAGCCGATCAACCTTAACTTTGATACTCGTCTCCACCCCTGTGTGCGGCCACGCTTCGACGTGTGATGGCAGCATCTCCTGCAAAGAGGAAGAGTCACGAAACTGCGAAAGATAAAACTCCGCCTCACCTTTTTCCGAACTCAACGCGATCTGGTAAGCGTGCAGAGATGGTTGTGTTTGCCTCAGTAACTCGAGACGCTCAAAACACTCAGGGATTGGCTCGAATGAATAGACCGTGGCGTCCGGAAAAGCACGGAAGACTTCTTCGGCGAACTGCCCGTTGTTGCCACCAATGTCGATGACGGTCCTAGGCTTCGGATGCTTTATCTCGGTGCTGCTCGAGAACGGATCAGGCGCCTTCGATTGCGCCAGCTCCTGATCGCCATTTGCGAGCCACGACCGAAGTTTTAAGCGATGGTCGAGGCCCATCAACGTGGAACGGATGTGTTTGCGAATTGGCATCTGCTTTTATTGGCTTTGGCTTTGTTCTTGGTTCTTTGGTCTTTGGCCTTTGTTCTTTGACTTCTTCTTAACAGTCAATTTTTCAGAAACCCTTCAGCTTAGGCCAGAAATCAAAGACCAAAGACCAAAGACCAAAGACCAAAGACCAAAGAACCAAGACCAAAGACCATCACATTCTTCGATTCAACAGCCACACGCGATCGGCGATCTGTTCTTCCTGACAATCCCCGAGTCCCCAGTTCTTTGAATTCTCATAAGGCAAGTTCTTCCAATATTCGAAGACCGCGCCATGAGAGACATTGCCTTTGGCTGACGAAGTTGTCTGATGCCACAGATGATAATGATAGCCCATGTGGACCTGCTTGCCGCCCAGCTCGAGCAACTGAAGCATGCCGCGCCCATCGCAACTGATGCGCTCGTTCTTCATTGTTTCGTCATAGCCGCGGGCTTCATGCCACAAGTCGCGATGCGCCAGGGTGAAATCTCCGCACCCGTAATCGAGCACTTGCCGCCAGCCGTTCCTGAATTCGAGCCGGTTCTGTGGATTGCGTAAAAACGCCTGCGCCGTGGTGTGGCCGTCCCACTGCAACTCGATCCTCCGTGTACGAAATACCAACTCGGGACTAAGCAACGAGCGCATGCGACCGACATTTTCATCCCACAGGATGTCCGAGTTTGTAGCGCAGATGTAATCAGACAGCGCGCGACGAATCCCGACGTTCTTGGCGAAGTATTCCATTACCGGCATTCGCGGATTCGTGCAGATCTCATTGTGCAGTTCATTCGGAACCACGAAACAGCGCAGGTTCGGGTAGTCTTTCGTCAACTCAGGCGACAGCAGCGCTCGGTCAGGCAGCGGATTCCATTCGACAAAGATCACTTCATCACTCAAGACCCGCGAGTTCCACT
Organism: Blastocatellia bacterium; assembly: GCA_031399105.1. Classification (GTDB taxonomy): domain Bacteria; phylum Acidobacteriota; class Blastocatellia; order Pyrinomonadales; family Pyrinomonadaceae; genus PSRF01. Next base: position 1,907 of record JANNON010000213.1, read on the forward strand.
CAATCACGGCCCGAATGCGAGCTTCATTATCGGCGACAAAATCATCATTGCGGCCAGCAAACACTGAGGCGACCGTTGGGCCGCCGTTGGTTAGCAGTGCCAGGTTCTTCTTCAAAATCACAGGAGCGAGGTTGCGCATCGTCTGACGAATGCTGATGGAGTCGCGATGCAGCATCACGCTCTTCGAGATCGCCTCGCCTATAACCTGGCGCGCACTCGCCGGAACAATGGTGTGATAAAGCCTTCGCATCAACATTGTAGGGGCGTCCCTCCGTGGGCGCCCCTCC
>JANNON010000469.1:0-14114 GCA_031399105.1 Blastocatellia bacterium
TGAATTTTTCACGGCCCGGTCGCTGCGCTGCGCGGTTCTGATTACTTTTCTGGCTGTTTGCTGTTTGCTGTTCGCTGTTCGCTAGCTCGTTTGCTGTTTGCTGTTCGCTGTTTGCTCACATAAAAACCGGCGCTCCCAAAATTCGAGAGCGCCGGCGGCTATTCTTCTTCATCGGTCCGTGTGTTAGCAGAAACGACGACGTGACTAATGTCTGTACTTCGCTCCTTGCAGGTCATCACGAACGCGAGAAGGGTTAGGTACTTCCGTTACGTATATATTCTGTATCTCCAGTACCTCCTCGTTATAAGGTTGGTATCACCTTTTTCCCCGCAATGACCGTACCAATCAAGCCGCGTCACCCCACTTGGTAAAAGTCGCACAATCCAAGCACTTCGCTTTCCTGCGCTGTAACTTTACGGTACGAACGCTCTTATTTCTGCCTTCTTTTCACGTCAGCATTCCGCCAGATCTGCGCTGCAGGTTTCGCCGCTGCATCGGTTCGCCAATTGCTAGCTAAATCACCAAACAGACTGAGTAGTGGAGTTTTATTTGGCGAGAATGGTTCGTGGCGCGAATCTCTCACGCCAAACTGCACTGCTCAGCCTGCCTATTTCATTGTTTGCGGAACAACTTTCGAACAGGACTGTAGCAACTACGATGACAACCCTAAGTAATCTTAACGAGCAGGTGACCCTGCTCACCGGTGCTTCAAGTGGTATCGATCTAACAACCGCTCGCATGGAGGCCGAGTCTCGGGCGCGTTTGGTACTGGCAGCGCGTAGTGAAGATGCGCTGCAACTCCTGGCCAGAGGGGCCGTTGTTTACGCGCGGACTCACAAGAGAATCAAAACGGCATCTTCCGGAACAATGGGAAGCGCCCCGGAGGTTTACCTGTGAAAAGCGACTCTGGTGAGACAGTCTCTCCCTGGATGGAGACCGATGTTCCAGCGGAATCATCACTCAACACCAACACCAGCGCCGACGTTTGTATCGTTGGAGCCGGCATTGCTGGTTTAAGCACTGCTTACCTACTTGCCCGGCGAAAGCTTTCAGTCGTGGTTCTCGACGATGGACCAATCGGCGGTGGTATGACCGCGCGCACGACGGCCCATCTTTCGAATGCAATCGACGATCGCTATTTCGAAATTGAGCGGCTGCATGGTGAAGAAGGCGCACGACTGGCAGCCGAGAGTCACACCGCAGCCATCGATTGGATCGAAGCAATCGTCAAGGAAGAGAAGATTCGCTGCGAGTTTCAACGGCTGGATGGTTATCTTTTCGTTCCGCCGCGTCAGCCAAAGAAAGTTCTTGACGATGAGCTTGCTGCGGCCCATCGCGCCGGTCTGACCGGCGTTGAAAAAGTTGAGCAGGCGCCGCTCGATTCATACGACACCGGCACGGCTCTGCGTTTTCCTCGCCAGGCCCAATTTCACCCGCTCAAATACTTGAAAGGTTTAGCCGCAGCAATTACGCGACAAGGCAATCGAATCTTTACTTCTACTCATGCGCAAAAGATCGAAGGTGGCAAACGCGGTCGAGTCACGACAGCCGGTGGCTTCGCCGTCGCCGCCGACTCGATCGTCGTTGCGACGAACACACCGGTTAACGATCTGGTAGCGATCCATACCAAGCAGGCGCCTTATCAAAGTTATGTGATAGCCGCTCGCGTACCTCGCGACTCGATAACGCGGGCGCTCTACTGGGACACAGGGGATCCATATCACTACGTGCGACTGCAAAGACTTGGGCGCGGCGCGAACGCTTACGACTTATTGATCGTCGGCGGTGAGGATCACAAGACGGGCCAGGAGGACGATGGGGCGCGACGCTTCGGCGCATTGGAGAGATGGACGCGGGCGCGTTTTCCGATGATCGAAGGGATCGAGTATCGCTGGTCAGGCGAGGTAATGGAGCCGGTTGATGGCCTTGCGTTCATCGGCCGAAATCCGATGGACTCGCCAAACGTCTACATTGCGACCGGTGACTCGGGACAGGGCATGACGCACGGGACAATTGCCGGAGTCCTACTCACCGATCTGATTCTTAAGCGAGAGAACGCGTGGGCCAAGCTTTACGATCCGTCACGCATCACGCTTGGGGCGCTGAAGGAGTTTGCGAAAGAGAACCTCAATGTCGCGGCACAATACGCGGACTATGTGATGCCGCCGGATGCAGGTTCACTGGAAGAGATCAAACCAGGCGCCGGCGCAGTGGTCATGTGCGATGGCGCGCGCGTGGCAGCCTATCGCGATGACGAAGGAGTAGTGCACAAGCGTACGGCGATCTGCCCGCATCTGGGTTGCATCGTCAATTGGAACAGTCTCGAAAAGAGCTGGGACTGTCCCTGTCACGGTTCGCGCTTCAATGCCTATGGTCGAGTGTTTCAAGGTCCGGCAAACAGCGGTCTGGCCGAGAAGCTGGATCCTAAACGGAAAGCCCCGCCCAGACGACGAGCAGCGTCGGGCAGACGATAAACTATTCATGGAGGGTAACAATGCAATCAATCACAAATTCATTTTCATCAGAGACCAATAACTCAATCAACGTTGCGTCGGTAGAACGTTGGGCTTCAGCAATTGGCGGTGGAGCGCTGGCGGCATACGGCCTGAAGCAGCGGTCGCCAGTTGGACTGTTGCTCACGGCTTTAGGCGCGGGCCTGCTTTACCGAGGAGTGTCGGGACACTGCGAGCTTTACAGCGCCCTGGGAATCAATTCGCATTCGGACAACGCGGTCGCGCGCGACGTGCATTTCGAAAAGCGGATCATGGTCAACAAGTCGCCCGAAGAGCTTTTTCGCTTTTGGCGCAACTTCGAGAACCTTCCGCGCTTTATGAGCCACCTCGAATCGGTGACGGTGCTCGATGAGTATCAGTCGCATTGGGTGGCGAAAGGGCCGGCTGGTGAGAATGAAGAGTGGGATGCCGAAGTTTTCAACGAGAAGGAGAACGAGTTGATCTCCTGGCGCTCGTTGCCGGGCTCGGATTTCGTTCATGCGGGGACCGTGCGCTTTGAACCGCAGCCTGCGGGTCGCGGCACCATGGTTCGCGTCGTGATGAATTACAACGTGACGGGCGGAAAACTGACCGCGAAGGTTGCCGGTCTGTTTGGTTTGGCCCCGGAAGATTTGATTCAAGAGGACTTGCGCCGATTCAAACAGTTGCTTGAGACGGGAGAGATTGCCACGACTGAAGGACAACCATCTGGACGTGAAGTGATCAAAGCGGCAGCTCCGGAGAGCAAGGACGAGGATGCGTCTGAAGATGTGCAACAGGCGCGCGCGGCTGCAGGCGGAACGATGATCGGCCGCGCACATTCGCGGATTGGATGAGCAGTTAATTGCGAATGAAGCCTTCCTTGCAGTCGGGGCGGAGGAACGCGAGATGTCAGATAAGGATCGGAAGAAGAAGGATGCCGAACAACGAACCTCGTGGTGAAGGACGTCGTCGTTTAAGTTCTGACGAGCGGGAAGCGAAAGAAGAACAGCCAAAGAGCGTTCACGCTCTTCACTGGGAGCGCGGGCGGCCTCGCCCGCAAAGCTTTGCCTCCCTCAACTGAACAGAAATTTTTCAATCCCATAGTACGCGAACGCCAAACTTGAGCGGGCGAGGCCGCCCGCGCTCCCAGTGTACGTGCGGCTCGTTTCTATGAGTGTGAGTCAGCGTCGAATCAAATCGAAGTCTTTCGCTTTTTTCTCTCCTGTATTAGAGTTGCCTCACTGCAATTCCCAGGTCGGTTCGACCAAGAAGTAAGTCAAATACGATAGCTATTTGAGTAGGAAGAGACAGACAGGCACGTCTGCCCTACTTCAAAGCTTTCCAATAAATTCAGTTGGGGTCCGAAGATGACAACCTCTCGCAGAGATTTCATTAAATCGGCAGGTATGGCGGCTGGTGTGGCAGCACTACCCTCGGCACTGCCCACTTGGATCGGCGATGTTGATGCCGCCGAATCTGCAGCCGCGGCCGCGATCGACAAGAATGCGTTGGCTGATATTGCGCTCGGCACCGCCCGCAGTCTGGGCGCGACTTATGCCGACGTGCGCATCAATCGCTATCGCACGGAACAGATAGCGACGCGCGAGCAACAGGTGCAGAACGTTTCGCGGAGTCAGAATTTTGGGTTTGGCGTACGCGTCTTGTTCAAAGGAACGTGGGGTTTCGCTTCCAGCCGCGATGTCACGCCAGCGGAAGTGCGTCGCATCGCGCGCCGGGCGGTCGAGATTGCGCGCGCGAATTCTGTCTATCAACGCAAACGAATCACGATGACGCCGGCGGAAAAGATCTCAGCCAACTGGAAGAGTTCGTTTGAGAAAGATCCGTTTGAAGTCTCGATCGACGAGAAGATTCAGCTGCTGCTCAAACTGAATGCGGCCGCGATGAAAACCAAGGGTGTGAGTTTTGTTAACTCCTCAATGGGTTTTGTGAACGAACATAAGTTTTTGGCCTCTACCGACGGCTCGCGCATCGAGCAGTACATTATTCGCGTGAATCCTAACTTCAACGTGACCGCCGTTGACCGCACGAGCGGCGATTTTCAGTCGCGCAATTCTTTCGGCGGCCCGCAGGGATTGGGTTACGAGTATATGGAGAAGTACGACTGGCTGAAGGAAGCGGGCGAGGCCGGTGAGGATGCGGTGGCTAAACTCAAAGCTAAGCCGATCGATCCCGGGCTCTATGATCTCGTACTGCATCCTTCTCATTTATGGTTGACGGTCCACGAGTCGGTGGGCCACCCAACGGAACTTGACCGCTCGCTTTGGTGGGAAGCGGATTATGCTGGAACGAGTTTCCTGACTCGCGACAGTATCGGAAAGCTACAGTTCGCTTCAAAGATCGTCGACTTCGTTGCTGATCGAACTCAGGCGGGCGGGCTGGCAACTGTTGGTTACGACGACGAAGGCGTGCCCGCGCAGAGTTGGCCGTTAATCAAAGAGGGCTTGTTCGTCGATTGGCAAACCACTCGCGACCTGGCGGCTTTGACGGGTGGAAAGAAATCTTATGGCTGTTTGCACGCGGACAGTTGGGGCAGCGTTTCATTTCCCCGCATGCCGAACGTTTCGCTGCAACCGGCCGCCGAGGATAGAAGCATGGAAGAGTTGATTCAGGATGTAGAGAACGGAATCCTGATTTACGGTGATGGCAGCTACTCGATCGATCAGCAGCGTTACAACTTTCAATTTGGCGGCCAGACGTTTTGGGAGATCAAGAAGGGGAGACTGGGAGGGATGTTGCGCGACGTTGCATACCAGTCTCGCACCACGGACTTCTGGAATTCATGTGATGCGCTCGGCGGTCGCTCGACTTATGAACTCGGCGGCAGCTTTAACGATGGCAAGGGCGAGCCGACGCAATCAAATGCGGTCAGTCATGGATGTCCGGTCGCGCGCTTCCGTAAAGTGAATGTATTGAATACCGCGGCGAGGTAAGAAAGCTATCCACAGATTACACAGATTCAAATGAAGACCTGAGGAGCTAAGTCTAAGTCTGAGCCTGAGCCTGGAACCGGTTACTTCTTTCTCTTTTTAATCTGTGTAATCTGTGAAATCTGGATAGTCTTAGTCGGAGAACACTGATGCTAATAACCGAACAACAAGCAAAAGCGATCACCGATAAATTGTTGAGCTACGTTAAGGCTGACGATGCGGCCGTCGCTGTGACGAGCGAGAACTATTCGCATCAACGTTTTGCCGCCAACAATTTCACTACGGCCGGATCGCGCGAGAACACGACTATCAACGTAACCGTTTGGATCGATAAGAAACGTGGCGCGGCTTCCACGAACGAGATCGACGACGTGTCGCTCAAGTCTGTGGTTGCGCAAGCCGAGCAACTGGCCCGCGTCTCTCCTGTCGATCGCGAGTATCTGCCGACTCTTGGTCTGCAGACTTACAAGCCAGTGAATGGTTACGCTGAGGCCACCTCGAACATTGCTTTAAGTGCTCGGGCGCGCGCGATTAGCGATGTGATCTCTGCTTGTGAGAAAGCGGGGGTGATTGGCGCGGGCTTTCATCAGGCCCGCGGACTAGTTACGGCTTCGGCTACCAAAAACGGAAACTTCATTTTCGATCGCTCAAGCCTGGTCAGTCTTTCTCTGACTTCGCGAACGCCCGACGGCGGCAGTTCGGGCTATTTCCTGCGTAACCACTTTGACGTGGCAAAGCTCGACACGAAACGCGTCGCGAGTGAATCGATTCGCAAGGCGGTTGAATCGCGGACCCCACGCACGATGCCGGCGGGAGTCTATCCGGCGATTCTCGAACCACAGGCAGTCGCAGATTTGCTGTCGTCCTTTGCTTTTAGTTTTGACGCGCGGAACGCCGAAGAGGGTCGCAACCCTTTCTCAGCGCCAGGCGGCAAAACGAAAGTCGGCGAGAAGATCTTTGACGAGCGCATAAACATCTACAGCGATCCGTGGAATCCTGAACTGCCGGGTAGTAAAGCCGCGCAGGCCGGGATACCCGCACAAAAACTTCATCTGGTGAGAAATGGCGTGCTGGAGAATTTGTCTTACTCGCGTTTCTGGGCCAAGCAACAAGGCAAAGAGGCTACGCCTGGGCCAGTAAACAACATCATGGAGAGTTCGACCGCGCCAGCTTCCTTAGACGAAATGATCAAAGCGACAGATCGCGGTTTGCTGCTTGGCAGATTCTGGTATATCCGCGGCGTCGACGCGCGCACTGCATTGCAGACGGGACTGACGCGCGATGGCATCTGGTATATCGAGAAGGGAAAGATTCAATATCCGGTAAGGAATTTTCGTTTCAATCAGAGCATCATGCGGCTCCTCGCGCCCGGGAATGTCGAAATGATTGGGGCGCCTGAGCGGGTGGGAAACTCGGAAGGGCAAGGAGGCAGCTCGGCGTTGCTGCCGGCATTGAAGGTGAAGGAGTTTTATTTTAGTTCGCAGTCGGAGGCGGTCTAAGTTGGAGGGAAGGCGGACGCGGAATAAAGAATATTTGCCATTGATCATTTGAGATTGATCATTTGTCATTTAAACGCTTCGCGCGCCCGAAGGCAAAAGCTTTAGGTATCGCAATTTCCGCTCGGCGCCGCACCAGTGCTGTTAACAACGACGAGACCTTGGCTACGCGGAGCGTCTTAAAATGACAAATGATCAATCTCAAATGATCAATGGTAAATAGGTCTTTCTTTACTTGCTGCCGCTTACCGCCGACGAATCCGGTTGTATTGTCTCCTGATAAACGTACCTCGCATCCTGCAGCTTCAGCACGATCGCCGGCTTCACCGCATTTCTTTCCGCATCAAGACTAATCACACCAGTCACGCCCGCGAAGTTCTTCGTTTGCGAAAGTGCCTCGCGCAGCTTTGGACCATCGGTGTTTCCCGCCCGCTGAATGCCCTCGACCAGAAACTTTAATGCGTCATAACCGAGCGCGGCGTGGGCATCGGGCGTCAGGTTGTTATATAGAAGTTTGTAGTTGGTGACGAACTGTTGGATCAGCGGTGAAGGATCATCCGCGGAATAGTGATTTGAAATATACGAGCCATTGATCGCGGCGCCTCCCAAAGCCCAAAGCTCAGGTGCATCCCAGCCGTCACCGCCGAGCAGCGGTTGAGTAAGTCCGAGTTGCCGCGCCTGCTTGGCAATTAGACCGACGTCGCCGTAATAACCCGGAACATAAATCACATCCGGTTCATCATTGCGAATCGCGCTCAACTGCCCGCGAAAGTCGGGATCGCCCTGCGCGTACGATTGTTTGCTGACGATCTGCCCGCCCAGTTTCGTGAAACTCAATTCAAAAAACTCGCTCAAGCCGCGACTGTAGGTGTTGTTAAAGTCAACCATGATCGCAGCCTTGCGCACCTTTAGCGCGCGCGTCGAAAAACGGGCCATCACTTCGCCCTGAAAATTGTCGGTGTAACAAACGCGGAAAATGTAATCACCGGTGCGAGTAACGGCAGGGTCCGTAGCGGAAGGCGAGATCATCGGAATCCTGGCAGCTTGCGCTCGGGGCGCTGCGGCGAGGCTACTGCCCGAAGCACCGCCGGCGATCACTGCGACTACTTTGTCTTCGCCAACCATCTTACTGACCAGACCGGCGGCTCGTTCTGGGCTGCCGTGGTCGTCCTCGATAACTACATCGATCTGGCGACCATTGATACCGCCGTTGCGATTGATCTCGCCCACTGCCATCAACAAACCATTCAAGGCGGATTGTCCGAAATTAAAGGTGCGGCCTGAAAGATCGCCCAGATAACCAACTTTGATGGTGGTGCGATCCTGCACCGGACCTTCAGGTTGTGGCTTGCATGAAAGTGGTGAGACTAAAAGCAGGAAGGCCAGGAGGAGAATCAGATAGTGTTTGAGTTGAGTAGTACTCGGCCGTTGCTCGTGCACAGCGTAACTGATGCGTGATTGAATTCCTGATCTACTCGCCAAGGTAAGCTTCTTTAATCCTCGGGTCTGCTGCCAGATCCTTTGAAGGCCCTTCCATCACGATGCGTCCTGTTTCCAGAACGTAGGCGCGATCTGAGTGGCCCAGCGCGGCGTGCGCGTTCTGCTCGACCAGCAGGATCGTTGTCCCTTTGCCGCGAATCTCATCTATCGCTTCAAAAATTGTGTGCACGACGAGCGGCGCCAAACCGAGCGATGGCTCATCGAGCAAGAGCAAGCGGGGACGTGACATAAGCGCTCGGCCCATCGCGAGCATCTGCTGCTCGCCGCCCGAGAGCGTTCCGGCTTTTTGTGCTTCGCGCTCTTTCAAACGGGGAAACATCTTGAAAGCGCGCTCCATGTCTTCGGCGACTTCGCGTTTATTTCGATTGAGATAAGCCCCCATCTGCAGGTTTTCGCGAACGGTAAGATTCGCAAACACGCCGCGACCTTCGGGAGACATCGAGATACCCCGCGCCACCAGTTGGTGTGTGGGTTTGCCGCTAATGTCTTCGCCTTCGAAAGTGACGCGACCGCTACTTGGCTCGAGCAGACCGGTGATCGTACGGAGCGTGGTTGTTTTTCCGGCGCCATTCGCGCCGATCAATGTGACCACCTCGCCCTGCTCGACATGCATTGAGATGCCGGTCAGAGCTTCGATAGCGCCGTAGTTGACGGAGACGTTTTCTAACGTAAGCATCTTTTGATCCGTTAAGTATGTGGTTGCGCGAGACTGCCTTGTTGAGCTACTTGATATTTTTGATCTTTGTACTTTGTTCTTTGATTTCTGAGTTATGGCCTAGGTTGTGTCAATGGAATCTTTGAACTCAAATTCAAAGTACCAAGCACAAAGTACGAAGTACAAAGCACGAAGTACAGAGACCAAAGACCAAAGACCTTAATCCCCCAGATACGCTTCAATCACCTTCGGATCATTCTTAATCTGTTCCGGCAGCCCAAGCGCAATCGATTTGCCGTAGTCCACTACCTGAATTCGCTCGCAAACACCCATCACGACTTTCATGTTGTGTTCGACCAGAAGAATCGTCAGGCCAAAACGATCGCGGATCTGCTGGATCAGGCCCATCAGGTCCTCTTGTTCTGAAGGATTCATTCCCGCCGCCGGTTCGTCGAGTAAGAGCAACTGCGGGCGCGTCGCGAGAGCGCGCACAATCTCGAGTCGGCGTTGATTGCCGTAGGGAAGGCTGGTGCCGCCTTCGTCGCTAAAGCGGTCGAGATCGAAGATGCTCAACAGCTCCAGACAATAATCACGATGCTTCTTCTCATCACGCGTGAATCGTGGGGTGCGCAGCACTGCGTCAAGCAGATTCTGATCCATGTGGATGTGACAGGCAGTCATCACATTTTCCAACACGGTCATGCTGGGAAACAGTCGGATGTTTTGGAAGGTTCGAGAGATACGCCGTCCGGCGATCTCGTAGGGCCGCAGCCCGTCGATGCGATGCTCCTGAAAATATATCTCGCCCGAAGTGGGACAATAAACGCCAGTAAGCAGGTTGAAGATAGTCGTTTTGCCGGCGCCGTTTGGACCAATCAGCCCGTAAATTTCTCCCTGCCTCACGGCCATGTCGAGTGCGTTGACGGCCGTAAGGCCACCAAACTTGATGGTCACCTGTTTGGTAACCAGGATAGGTGCACCGCCGCCGTGCGCTGATCCATTTCCACCCACACTCGCACTCATGGCGCTTTCTCCTCGTCCACCGAAGTATCGCGCTGACGTTCGCCCGTCGTGGCCGGGTCAATCTTTGTATTCACGCTCGAGTCGGTTGCTAGAATTTCTTCGGCTTCCGTGCGCGGCTTAACTTTCTTCTGACGACCGCGCCAGCCTTTAAAAGCCGCTGTCTTTCCCAGAAGTCCCTGGGGACGCGTGATCATCAGAATGATCAGCAACAGCGAGTAGATCACCATGCGGTATTCAGCAAAGCCGCGCAGCGCCTCGGGTAACACGGTCAACAAGATTGCGCCGAGCACGGAGCCCACAATCGAGCCGAGACCACCGAGGATAATCATGATCAGGATTTCGAAAGACTTGATGAACTCAAACGACTTCGGATTCAGATAGCCATCAAAGTGGGCCAGCAACACACCGCCGGCGCCGGCCATCGCGGAAGAGATGACGAAAGCCATCACCTTGTAACGCGTGGTGTTGACGCCCATAGCTTCAGCCGCGAGTTCGTCTTCGCGAATCGAGATCAGCGCGCGGCCGAATGCGGAGTTCACGATGTTGTAGACAATCACAATCGTGAGCACTGCCGTCAGGAAGATCCAGAAGAAACTCTTAACGATCGGAATGCCGGAATAACCTCGTGCGCCGCCAACTACCTCGATGTTGTTGAGGAAGACCACGATGATTTGGCCAAAGCCAAGTGTGACAATCGCGAGATAGTCGCCTTTCAAACGAAGTGAAGGCACGCCAACCACGAGACCGGCAATACCAGCGGCGACTGAGCCGATAACTGTCGCAGCGAACAGCGCTACGATCCACCCCAATGTTCCCCCGCCCAGTCTCTCTGCCAGTGAAAGACCATAGGTAACTGAGAAATAGGCGGAAGAGTAGGCGCCAACGGCCATGAAGCCGGCGTGACCAATTGAAAACTGGCCGGTAAATCCATTGATTAGATTAAGCGAGACGGCGAGAGTGATCGCGATTCCTGAAAGCATCAGGATGCGGCTGAAGTAGGGATTGATCATCCGTCCCTGAAAAACAAGATCGAGCCCGTAGAGGGCGGCGATCACTGCGAGGGCGATGATCAGGTTGCGAAGGTAACGAGACATAGGGTTAATAAGGATGAAGGATGAAGGCGGCGGGATGAAGACTTATTTTCCATTCTTCATTTGAGATTTTCATTTGTCATTTAAACAGAGCGCTCCGCTCAAGAAGCGCAGTATGGGCGTTGCTCTGCGAGTAGTCGCTGAGCTCGCTGCTAATGACAAACAAAAAATCTCAAATGATGAATGGAAAATAAGTCTTTTCCCCCGAATCCTTCTTCCTAAACTTTTTCCTGTGAAACTGAGCCGAGCAAACCGGAAGGACGGAAAAGAAGTATCAAAATTAGGATCGCAAACGCCACGGCGTCTTTATAAGTTGGCGACAGGTAGCCCACCACCATAGTTTCCGTGATTCCAATCAGCAGTCCTCCCAGCATCGCTCCCGGAATGTTGCCGATGCCTCCCAACACCGCAGCCACAAAAGCCTTAAGCCCCACGAGGATTCCCATTAAGGGATCGATGCGCGGGATGCGAATCGCAACCAAAACTCCGGCTGCAGCTGCGAGCGCTGAACCGAGCGCAAACGTGAACATGATGATGCGATCCGTGTTGATGCCCATTAGCTTTGCCGATTGCAGATTGAACGACACCGCCCGCATCGCGCGTCCGGTCTTGGTTCGATAAACGATCAACTGCAACGCGATCATCAAGGCCAGCGCGATCACCAGCACGATAATGTCGGCGCTATTGATGGTCGCACCGCCAAACAGTTCAATATTCTGTTTGTGGAAAAGTTCAGGGAAGTACTTGGGGTCCGCACCGAAAACTACCTGCCCGCCATTTTCGAGCAACAGCGAAACACCGATTGCGGTGATCAGCGCCGTCAGCCGCGAGTACTTTCGCACGGGCCGGTAGGCGAGCCTTTCGATGAGCACCCCGATCGCCGCGCAGATCGCCATCGCCATAAGCATCACGACGAGAGCCGTAATCAGAGAGGGTTCCAGCGTGCCACTACCCAACAGCCCGCGCGCTATAAAGCCATCCGCACTCAAACCGATTGCCTGCGCGCCGCGCGCACCCAGTCCGTTCGCCAGGTAATAACCCATGAAGGCGCCGACCATGTAAACATCGCCGTGCGCAAAGTTGATCAACTTCAGCACGCCGTAGACCATCGTATAACCAAGCGCGATCAGGGAGTAGATCGCGCCAAGTGACACACCGTTGATTAGCTGTTGTAAGAACGTACTCATAGTGAGTAGAGAGTCTCCTGTCAGAATTCATGCACGCGTCTAATTCAGCGAGAGGACTCTCGAAACTTATGGAGTCTTGGATCCGGTTGGTGATGGTGAGCCAGTTTTCGTTGGAGAAGGCACCGCGTTCCGGTTGGTTCCTCCTTCAGCTGGAGGCGGTTCAGTGCTGTCGTTTCGATTGGTTGGCGGCGCCACCGGGGTGCCGCCGGGCGTGGCCGCTCCTTCAACTTCGACTCGTTCGCGCACAGCATAAGCGCCGCCGGGTTTGATTTCGATCATCACGATCGGCTTCACCGCGTCGCGGTTCTCATTGAAGGTGACGTTGCCGGTAACGCCTGGGTAGTCTTTCGTAGCAGCCAGCGAATCACGAATGGCTTTGCCTTCAAGCGAGTTGGCGCGCTTGACTGCATCAAACATGATCATCGCCGCGTCATAGGCTGTGGCAGCCAGCGCATCGGGAACGCTGTTGTAAAGCGCCTTGTAGTCGTTAACAAACTTCTGGACTTTCGGGTCGGTATCGAACGGTGAATAGTGGTTGGTGAAAAAACTACCGTTGAGAGCCGCTCCGCCGATGGCATAAAGCTGCGCTGAATCCCAGCCATCGCCACCAACCAGAGGCACGTTGATGCCTTTGTCACGCGCCTGCTTCGCAATCAAGCCGACGTCGTTGTAGTAACCGGGAACGAAGATCACTTCAGGATTCGAGCCTTTGAGTGATGTCAACTGGGCGTTGAAGTCCTGATCGCCTTCCTGATAAGACTGCGTGGCAACTATCTGGCCGCCCATCCGCGTGAACACTTCGTTGATTACTTTTTCCAAACCCGTTGAATAGTCGTTCTTGCGATCGACCATGATGGCGGCGCGCTTCGCTCCCAGTGTCTTTGCGGCAAACTGAGCAATGGCGGCGCCTTGGACCGGATCGATAAAGCAACTGCGGAAGATGTAATCGCCCTTCTTGGTAACTTCGGGATTAGTCGAGGAAGGCGTGAGCATCGGGATCTTGGCGTTCTGTGCGATGGGTGCAGCCGCTATGGAACGCGAACTCGCTACTTCGCCGAGAATCCCGTGGACTTGGTCCTGTGTCACAAACTTCGTCACGATTGTGGCAGCTTCGGAAGCGTCGGAACGATCGTCTTCAACCAGCAACTGAATCTGTTTGCCATTAATTCCGCCGGCTTTGTTGACCTCGTCGGCGGCCATTTTGATGCCGTTGACAGACGAGATACCAAAGTTGGCCGTCGAACCGGTCAATGACATGAACACGCCTATTCTGACCTTGTCGCCACCGCTCTGGGGCTGACACGCAAGCGCGAAAACAAAAGTAGTGACTAACACTAGCGAGATAAGTATGCGTTTCATTTGGTCCTCACAAAGCGATGAATTTGAACGAACGATTCCGAAGAGTATGCGACAACTCCAAAAGCCGGATCATCTCTAGTTGGTTTTAGAATTTCCTGGGAAACAGAGATCGTCACTTTGAATCATTTACGAGTTGAATAATAACTTTGTGCTTCGCGCTTAGGCAAACTACAAATCTTGCGTGGTGCGCTTGGGGTGCGCGTCCACCAGTCAGATTTCGAAAGCTGCGTTCGGACTATTGAATCGACACAGTGCGAAAGTCTGAAGCAGAAATGGTCTCGTTAGTGATTCGGATTGAAAGCCCGAGAATTATAGTCATTTCCCTGCGAGTGTCGAGTAAAAGCATTCAACCCAGTGGGTCTCAGTCAGTACCGTCACGCG